>JAFUPT010000138.1 GCA_017481065.1 Clostridia bacterium
CCACACCGTCTGCCAGATGCCGCTGACGGGAGTGTACCACATGCCGCCGCGCTTTTCGCATTGCTTGCCGTAGGGCAGGATTTTTTTATGCAATTCATCCCGGACGCGGACTTCGAGGGCGTTTTCAGCCTGCAAATGCGCGGTGATATCGAAGGAGAAGGGTTCGTAGCCGCCGGTGTGGCTGCCGAGGAATTGGCCGTTTAAGTAAACCTCCGCGATCTGGTCCACCGCGCCGAAGTGCAAAAGCACCCGGTCCCGGATGAAGCCATCCGGGAGGGAGAAGTTCTTCCGGTAGAGAAGGACGCTGCCCTGTGGGAAGCGCTGGTGCACGCCGGAGAGCGGGCTTTCCGGGCAGAAGGGCACGCGGATTTTATCGGAATAGCCGGCATCCGGCACGGAAAATTCCCATTCTCCATTCAGGTTATAAAAGGAATCCCGGCGCAGCAGCGGGCGGGGATATTCCACCCAGGGCTGGCCTTCGAGGGCCTGTCCCTCGGGGGTGTAGAGCTCGGCAAAATCATTCATCATTACTTTCTTATATGAAATCCTCCATTTTTCATGGAGGATTCGCTCAATTTCGTTCGATGCGGAAGCCGCAGATCAGGCGGCGCGGGGGATTGCGCAGCACGAAGCGCAAGAGGTGCATGCCGTTCGGCAGCTCGGCAATTTCGGGCATCATGTCTCCATCCCAGCTGAGGGAAACCGGGCCGAGGCGCACGCATTCCCGGAGGGACAGGGGCTTGCGGGCGCAGACGAAGCAGAAGCTGACGCTGGGCGGCGCCTGCAAAAATTCGAAGGCATCCACCAGCCGCACCGTGCCATCGGTTCGCATGGTCATCAGCGTGCGCTGGTAGGCGGTGAGCATGGAATCCTCGGGATAGGCGTCGGTCAGGTCGATGGTCATCATGTCCCGGTCATCGGCGAAATCCACATCCGAGGCGGGAACCCGCAGCGGCCTGTCCAGCGGGCCGCGGTCATTCAGCAGGGGCAGGCTGTGGATCTTGCCGCCCATATCGCCGAAGATGGGCGTGGTTTCAGCAAAAAGGGTGATATCGCCGCAGTTGGCGCGGCTGCCGCCCCGGGTGATGGCGGCGATCAGGCCGTCCACCCGGGATACCATCAGCCCGCCGTCTTCGCTCTGGGCGCGGCGCAGCTTGGGAGGCGCGGTGAATTCATCCTCGGCGGCGCGCATGTATTCCATGCTGAGGATGCGGCCGCTCAGGCTGGCGGCGGGGCGCTCGTTGGCCCGGTGCAGCTGGGCTCCGAGGGCGCTGAGGGCCTTGTCCCGGTTCAGGTAGCCCAGGCGGAACATATCCATGCCCGCGATTTCGGGATGCATGCTGCTGCCGCCGGGATCGAGGAAATATTCGCCGCCGATCCAGGGAATGAGCAAATCATCCAGCCTGCCCACCGGGGGAACTTCCCGGGTGAGGTCCAGCTCGCCCCGGGTGAGCCGCTTGAGCAGGCGGGCGAGGTCCGATAGGGCGCAGGCGTCGGTGAGCCTGTCAGAAAGGGGCAGCGAGGTATTGGGCACGGTGAGGCAGAGCCTGTCCAGCAGGTGCAGAAGCGCCTTTACCGGCTGCTGCCTGCGGCTGGGGCTTGCTTCCATCAGGAGGCAGGTGAGCAGCAGGTCGGAAAGGATGAGCCCGGCCCGGCCGCTTCCGCTGCGCATGAAGGAATAATCATCATGGGCGAGGATGGGGTTGAGCAGCCTGCGGCGCACAGCGTCCAGCATGACCTGGGCGAGCCGCGGGCAGCTCTCCTTGAGCCGGGAGCCGTGGCGATGCTGGATCCACGCCAGCAGCACGCCGGTTTCGGCGGCCTGAAAATCGATGGAGGGGTGGTTGGGGTCCTCAATGGCGGCGGAATTGGCGCTCCAGTTGGGCTCTTCGCAGATCATGAGGCAGAGATCGATGGTCTTTTCCAATATCTGCGGATTGGAATCCACCCAGAGAAAGCTCTCCAGCTGCTCCCGGCGGCGGCGCTGGATGCGGAAATAGGCGTCCGGATCATCCATGCGCTCCAACGGGGACAGGTATTCCGGCGCGGCCTGCAGCGCGCGCATGGCGGCCTGGGCGCAGCGGTCGGCAAGGACATCGCTGGGCCGGGGCACGGGAATATTCCCGGGGTCCACGGCGGAACCGATCAGGATGGATATGCCTCTTGCAAACACGGCGATGCTCCTTTCCGATGATTTCTGCTTGGGATTTTTATTCTTCCGTGTAGGCTGCGCGCTCGCCGCCGATCAGCTTCGGCCGGGTGCGGGCGGCGGTCACGATGGCGCTGCCGATCATCCTGGTGTTCAGGCGCACCGGCACGGCCACGGCTTTCAGGTGCATGCCGATCAGGGTAAGACCCACATCCAGGCCCGCATCCGCCTGCACATTTTCCACCAGCACGGGATCTTCCATGCGCTTCCACGCGGCAGTGGCGAGGGAGCCGCCGGCTTTCTTCCGGGGAACGGCGCAGACGATGGTATAGCCGCGCTTTTCGGCAGTTTCCCGCTCCACAACCAGGGCGCGGTTCAGATGCTCGCAGCACTGGAAGGCCGGGGAAAAGCCGAATTTCTTCGCGGCTTCCAGCACGGCTTCGGCCAGGGCTTCGCCGTATTCATAGGTGGAATTGTGGCCGATCACGCCGCCGGCAATCTCGCTGGAGCTGCCGCCCACCACCAGAAGGCGCACGGGATTGAAGTGCGCCCGGTTTTCATTGATAAGTTCTTCAAGCGCCGCAGACATCTGGGCGCGGATTTCCTTCATTTCCATTATTGATCGCCTCCGTGGAGAAATACATAGCTGCCGACCGATACCGCCACCGCGAGGTTCAGGGAATCGATCTCCGCACTCTGGGGAATCATTACGCTCTGGCCCATCTTTGCAAATTCGGCGGGCAGGCCGGTCTGTTCGTTGCCGAACACCAGGGAAAAGGGCGGCTCGGCGGATGCAGCAGCCTCGTTTAAGCCGATGGCGCCGTCCAGCATGAAGGGATAGAGCCTGCGCTCCGGGTGCTCGCGGCGGTAATCGGCGAAGGTATCGTAGGTATGCACCCGCAGCTTATAGAATGCGCCCATGGACGCGCGCAGGGCATGGGGCTCGAACACATCCACGCAGGGGCGGATGAGGGCCACATCCCTTATACCGAAGCCCAGCAGGGAGCGCATGGCGGTGCCGAGGTTACCGCTGTCGGAAATCTGGCAGAGCACCGCGTGGCAGGCGGCGGGGTCGAGCTCGGAATCAAATTTTTCAAACACGAGCCCGGCAAAGCAATTGTCCTTCTTGGATTCCCGGCGCAGCACGCGCTCGGCCATCTCTTCGCGCACGCCCAGTTCGGCGCAGCGGTCCCGCAGCTTCTGCACGCCCTCGTTTTTCAATCCATCGGGGTGGAGCAGCAGCCGCTGCACCCGCTGGGGCTGGGCTTCCATCAGCATCAGCGAGGGAAACACACCCAGGGCGTAGCTGTAAGGCAGTTTTCGGGAATAGGCTTCCAGTTTCGGCATAATGTACCTCTTTATTTATCGATGCAAATCCATCAGAATTTGTCAGCTAAAGCAATATATTTGATCCATCCCCGCAGGTAATCCCGCAGGGCCTTGCTGTGGGTTTCCATGGGGAAGTGGCCTGCGGACTGGAGCACATGGGTTTCAGCGCCCTTCATGTTCCGGGAGATATCCGCCCGGACCGGCGGGGTCATCATCGCATCCCGTCCGCCGATCAAAACCATGGACGGGCAGAAGCCCAGGCCGCACTCCGGCGGCCTTTCTCCGGCCCGAACCATGCGAAGAAAGCTCTCCTGCGCGCCGGGCCGCAGAAGCGGGTTGCGCATGCGGTCGATGATGTAATCATCCATGGGATAGCCGGAATAGTGTTCAACCATGCGGCGGAAGTTATCCTTGATAAACACCGTTTCCCGGAACCAGCGCGCCGGCGGCGGGGCCTTCGGGCTGATCTGGGTGGTGAGCAGCGGCGCGATATGCACCTGGGATTTCACGCTGTCCGGGTAGAGCGCGCCCATTTCAAGGATCGCGGCGCAGGCGCTGCCATGGCCCACCAGATGCCAGGTGGAGCCGGGGAAGCCGGACTGGCTGTCGATTTCATCCAGCACGCCCCAGACCAGGTTTGCCCGCATTGCGCCATCCTGCGGCACATTCATGCTGCAATCGCTCTTGCCGAAGCCCGGCAGGTCCACCAGCACAGTCAGGCAGCCCAGCTGCGTAAGCTCCGGCACCAGCTTCCTCCAGTGGAAGGTGCTGATCAGCGGGGAGGAGAGCAGAAGCACCCGGTCCCGGATTTCTCCCTCGGGGGCGGCGATGCGGAAATGCACGCGTATCCCGTGGAAGGACAGATATTGGCTTTCCTCCGCCAAGACAGCACACCTCCATACTTCATATATATCCAATCTATTCTACCATATATAGATATTCAAATTATCAAGATTCCGAGGATTTTCAATGACAGAATTCTTAATGCATTCTGCGCAAACTGAAACCCAAAAACGGTTGCAGGAACGGTGAAACTATTGTATAATAACGGGTGCGACGTATAATCGGCGTTGGTTTTTTCGCGTTTGCGGAGCATCCAAGCCGCCCAGTATGCGTATATGAGCACTGGATCGATGAAGGGAGCCGGCTTTTTCGCCGGGTTGATGCGGATAATGAAGGAAAAACTGCGAATTTACGGCAACGAACGCCTGGAAGGCGAGGTTACGGTAAGCGGCGGTAAGAACGCGGCCGTGGCCATCATTCCTGCGGCGCTGCTTGCGGATTCACCGTCTACAATTGAAAATGTTCCGGATATCAGCGACGTCCGCGTCATCATCGAAATGCTCAGGTGGCTGGGCGCGAAGGTGGATTTCCGGGAAAACACCATGTGGATCGATCCCCGCACCGTGGATAAGTTCAACCCGCCCTATGAATTGGCCAGCAAGATGCGCGCTTCCTATTACCTGGCGCCGGTGCTGCTGGGCCTGTTCCACAGGGCCGAGGTGCCGCTGCCCGGCGGCTGCGATATCGGCGCGCGCCCCATCGACCAGACCATCAAGGGCATGGAAACCCTCGGTGCGAAGGTGGAAACCCTGGGCGGCGTGCTGGTGGCAACCTCCGATGGCATGCTGGGCGCAGATATCTTCCTGGATATGCCCAGCGTGGGCGCGACGGTGAATTCCATGCTCACCGCCGTATCTGCCTCCGGCATGACCTGCATACATAACGCAGCCAAGGAGCCGCATATTGTAGACCTTGCCAACTTCCTCTCCAGCATGGGCGCATATGTGAAGGGCGCGGGCACGGATGTGATCCGCATCCGGGGCGGCAGGCAGCTGCATGGAACCAATTACACCGTGGTTCCCGACCAGATCGAAACCGGCACGCTGATGATCGCCGCGGCGGCCGCGGGCGATGATGTGTACATCACCGGCGCGATTCCCACCCACATGGAATCCCTTTCCGCCAAGCTGCTGGAAATGGGCGTGAACGTGACCTGCGAGGATGACTGGATCCGCGTGCGCTCCAACCGGGTGTTCCGCGCGGTAAACGTGAAGACCCAGGGCTATCCGGGCTTCCCCACCGATCTGCAGCAGCCCCTTTCCGCGCTGCTTACCGTGGCAAACGGCACCAGCATCGTGACCGAGACCATCTATGAATCCCGCTTCCGCTTCCTGGATGAACTGAGGAAGATGGGCGCGAACTGCCGCACCATCGAATCCAGCGCCATCATCACCGGCGTGGACCACCTGGTGGGGGCGCGGGTGAACGCCACCGACCTGCGCGCGGGCGCGGCGATGGTGATCGCGGGCCTGATGGCCGAGGGCGTTACCGAAATCGGCGGCGTGGGCTATATCCTGCGCGGCTACGAGCGCATTGATGAAAAGCTGAAGCGCATCGGCGCGCACATTGAGCGCATCCAGTACGACGACCCGGTATTCTGACGGCCAAATTGGGCCGTTCAGCGCCATAATATAACACAAGAACCCAGGAAACCTCCGATTTTTTGGTTGTAATTGGGGCGGATGCGTGTTATAATATTTTAGGAATAGTAAAAGGACAATCACGACCGCCGATTTTCGGCGGTGTGTTTTTAGGGCCGATAGCTGTTTGAGTAAGGTTTTTGCACGGAAGAGAAAAAGCAAAGACCTGTTTCCTATGTCAGTCAGCGGCCGGAAAATGAGCGGAGGTGCAGCCTTGCCGAAGAAAGCAATGTCCGTCAGGGAGGCGGAAAAGATCGCCCAGCGCATCGCGGACGAACAGAATGTCGAACTGGTGGATGTGGAGCTGGTGAAGGAGCCCACGGGTCACTTCCTGCGCTTCTACATTGAGAAGGGCGAGGGCGTATCCCTGAATGAACTGGAAACCTTCCATCGCGCCATCCAGCCGCTGGTGGAAACGGTGGAATATGATTATATGGAAGTTTCCTCGCCGGGAGCGGACCGTCCGCTCAAGACCGAGCGCGATTTCGAGCGCGCCGCCGGCATGCAGGTGGAATTGAAAACTTACCGCCCCGTAAACGGCGCAAAGCAGTTTGAGGGCGAGCTGCTGGGTCTGGCGGAAGGCATGATCGAAATCCTCGCCGGCGGCGAAAAGCTGTCCTTTGCCAAGAAGGATGTGGCCATCGTGCGCCCGCTGATTGAATTCAGCGAAGAGGACCTTCAGGACGACGCCCCCGCAGACCGATAAAGACAGGAGGATACCCAAAATGGCACACGGTGGAATTGATTCCGTTGAATTCTTCAGCGCACTGGATGCGATGGCCAAGGAGCGCAGGATCAACAAGGAAGTGTTGTTCTCTGCAATCGAATCCGCGCTGATTTCCGCATATAAGAAAAATTTCGGCAAGACCGCGAATGTGCGCGCCGTGATCGATCCGGAAAAGGGCCAGGTAGAGGTCTATTCCCGCAAGATGGTTGTGGAGGAAGTGAACGATCCCCAGTGCGAGATGACCCTGGCAGACGCCCGAGAGATTCGTCCCCAGTATGAACTGGGCGATCTGGTGGAAGTGCCGGTAACGCCCCGCAACTTCGGCCGCATCGCCGCACAGACCGGCAAGCAGGTGGTTGTGCAGCATTTGCGCGAGGCAGAGCGCGGCGTGATCTATGATGAATACAGCCAGAAGGAAAATGAAATCCTCACCGCCATCGTGCAGCGCGTGGAAAATAAGCAGGTGTTCGTCGAGCTGGGCCGCGTGGAGGGCATGATCGAAACCTCCCAGCAGATGCCCACTGAGGAGCTGGGTCCCAACGACCGCATCAAGGTTTATGTGCTGGAAGTTTCCCGCATGGGCCGCGGTCCGCAGGTGATGGTGAGCCGCACCCACCCGGGCCTGGTGAAGCGCCTGTTTGAAATTGAGGTTCCGGAGATCGTGACCGGCGTGGTGCAGATCAAGTCCATCGCCCGCGAGGCCGGCTTCCGCACCAAGATGGCCGTGCATTCCACCGATCCCATGATCGACGCCGTGGGTTCCTGCGTAGGTCCCCGCGGCATGCGCGTGGAAAACGTGGTAAACGAGCTCAAGACCGAGAAGATCGATATCGTGAAGTGGAGCTCCGATCCGGCGGAATACATCGCAAACGCCCTCAACCCGGCGCGCGTGATCAGCGTATTCGTATCCGAGACCGAGAAGGCCGCCCGCGTGATCGTGCCGGACAACCAGCTGAGCCTGGCCATCGGCAAGGAGGGCCAGAACGCCCGCCTGGCTGCAAAGCTCACCGGCTGGAAGATCGATATCAAGAGCCAGAGCCAGATCGACGCCATGGTGGATGCGCAGGAAGAGGAAGAGGTTTCCGACGCCGCCTTCGAAGCGGAGGTTGAAATCTGATGCCCGTCAAGCCGCGCAAGATACCGATGCGCATGTGCGTGGGCTGCCGCGAAATGAAGCCGAAGATGAGCCTGCTGCGCGTGGTGAAGCCCCAGGAGGGCGACGCCCACATTGACAGGACCGGCAAGGCCGCCGGCCGCGGCGCTTATGTGTGTGGCAGCATCGAATGTTTGAAGAAGGCGCAGAAGACCCGCGCCCTCGACCGCGCCCTGGAGGCGAAGATTGAGGACGGCGTGTTCGCGCAGCTGGAGAGCCAGATTTCCGGCGAGGGCGAAGCATGAAGCGCCTGTTGAATATGCTGGGCCTGTGCATGCGCGCGGGCAAGATCACCAGCGGCGAAAAGGCCTGTGTGCAGGCAATCCGCATGGGCAGCGCCTGTGCGGTGGTGCTGGATGAGGGGGCGGCGAAGAACGCCACCAAATCCGTGACAGACGCCTGCGCCTATCATGGGGTGCCGCTGGTAAAGACGCCTGCAGATGAATTGGGCTACGCAATTGGAAAACCCGGCCGCATGGTTGCGGCGATTACCGATCCGTCCTTTGCGGATCGCATACTGGAGCTTGCAAAGGCAGGCTTATGATTACTATCGGGGGTGCATTTAGGGAATGACCAAAGTCAGGGTTCAGGACGCAACCAAAGAATTGAGCACGAATACCGGAAGGATGCTGGAAAGCATATCTCAGATGCGCAAGAAGACTGAGGATATGCTGGGCAACCTGCGCAAAATTTCCGGCGATTTCGCCCGTGAGGCGCAGGAAATCAGGGATCGCGAGACCAGAGAGGAACAGCGCAAGCGCTATGAGGCCGAGGCGCAGTTCATGAACGCCTATTCCAGCGAACATGTGCCGGAAGTGCCCGCCGAGCCCAAGGTGGAGGCAAAGCCCGAGCCCGCTCCCGAGCAGAAGAGCGCACAGACCGAGGCCCCCGCTCCGCAGGCAGAGCCCGCCAAGGCGGAGGAAGCCCGTCCCGCGCCGGCAGCCCGCCCCGCAGCACAGCAGCAGGGCGCGCAGCCCCAGCAGCGCTATGGCAGGCCCGCACAGCCGGGCCAGCAGGGCG
>JAFUPT010000139.1 GCA_017481065.1 Clostridia bacterium
GCCGTTCTTCTTGAAGATTTCGATGGCCTTTTCGAAGATGGCCTTGGTCATGATGGCGGTCTGTTCGCCGGAGCAGATGATGCCGTTGTCGAAGCGGCGGCCTTCGATGATCATGGGGATGGCCTTTTCCAGATCCACATCCTCATCGATCAGGCACTGCACATTGCCTGCGCCCACACCGAAAGCGGGCTTGCCGCTGGCGTATGCAGCGCGGACCATGCCCATGCCGCCGGTGGAGATGCATACGTCGCACTGCTTCATGACCTGGCCGGAGAGCTCAACGGTGGGATCCTCGATGATCTGGATGATATCGGCGGGCACGTTCAGCTTGGCAAGCTCTGCCTTCATCAGGTTTACAGCTTCGGTGGAGCACTTCTTGGAGCGCGGATGGGGGCAGATGATGATGGCGTTGCGGCCCTTGAGTGCGAACATGGCGTTGCACATGGGGGTGACGATGGGGTTGGTGGTGGGGGTAACCGCGCCGACCACGCCCATGGGCTTGGCGACGAGCACGAGGCCCTGCTCGGGCAGGCGATCGATGATGCCTACGCTCTTCTTGCCCTTGAGCTCATTCCAGATGACGCGGGACTTGCCCATGTTCTTCTTTACCTTGTCCTCGTAAACGCCCATGCGGGTCTCATCCACGGCCATGCGGGCGAGGGGCTCGGCATTGTCAAAAATGGCCTTTGCGATGGCGCGGCAGGCGGCGTCCACCTGCTCCTGGTTGTACTTTTCAAATTCCTTCTGAGCAACGCGTGCGCGTGCAACCAACTCTTTTACCTGCAGTTCAGCATCCATAACTAATAACCTCCTATTTGTAGTGGATTGGTCATACCAATAGAATAGCATGTATGCAGTAATTTTGCAATAGTTTTGGAGGTAAAAGGTGAAATTTTCGGAAAGTTAAACTAAGGGACTGTACATTCTTTCCGAAACTTGGTATGATAGGTATGGATAATTTTGAAAGGGCGTGATCTTACGGCGGAAACCAAGGCAACCAAGCTATACGAGGATATTGCCGCCCGGATGATTGCGCAGATTCATGCGGGTACGCTGCGGCCGGGCGACAGGCTGCCTCCGGAGCGCGCATTGGCGGAGGAGTACGGCGTGAGCCGCACCGCTATCCGCGAGGCGCTGCGCTCCATGGAAATGATGGGCTGCGTGGAATCCCGCGTGGGCGAAGGTACGTTTATCAAGGCGCCGAGCCTTTCGAATATTGTGGACCCCTTCTCCATGGTGCTCACCCAGAACCGGCAGCTGGGCAGCGAGCTGATTGAGGTTCGCTTGATTCTGGAAACCGAGGTGGCCGCCCTTGCCGCGCGCCGCCGCACCGATGAGCAGCTCACCGACCTTGAGCAGGCCATTCAGGATATGAAGGGCGATATTGAATCCGGCGGCATGGGCGTGGAGGCCGATGCGGCCTTCCATTCCATCCTTGCGGAGGCTGCCGGCAACGAGGCGCTGCATGTGATGCTGGATATGTGCGAGGGCATGCTCTCCCGCACCAGGCCCATCACCCAGGCGGTGAAGGGCGTTCCCAAGATGGCCCTGAAGGACCATGCCGCCATTTGCGAGGCCATACGCATCCGCGATGAAAAGGCCGCCCGGCGGCTGATGCGAACCCACCTGAACCGCGCGCTGCGGAACCTGAACAAGGCGCAGAAGAAGTGAGGGGGCGCGTGTTGGCAGGGGCTCTGCCCCTTGGAACTCTGTTGGGGACGCTGTCCCCAAACCCCTGCCAGGGGAAATGATTTCCCCTGGACCCCTCAGCAATGGCGCACGATGTGCGCCATGAATAAAATAAAACGC
>JAFUPT010000023.1 GCA_017481065.1 Clostridia bacterium
CCCCGCTCAAGGGCATGATGCCCTTGAGACTCCCCAGCATAAAACCCTGTCCCGGAGCGGGACAGGGTGTTGATAATTTAAGGCACGCGTATGCGTGCCTGTTTCCAGGGGTTTCCAAAGGAGGGAGCAAAGTGACTAGCGGCGTGGACACCGGATGTCTCGCCGCGTAGCTGCGACACGCTGAAAGCGTGGGGCAGCCGACAAAGGGAATCATTCCCTTCGGCAGGGGTTTGGGGACGGCGTCCCCAAAAGCGCCTCTCCTCCCCCGTCAATACACGGAGGTGTACCTCGAGGATACCCAGCCGACGATTCCATCGTATTCGATCTTATACCAGGTTACGCCGCGGCTGTCCTTGGAGCTCTTTTCGAGGTAGATGGCGGATTCGCCCTCGCGGAATACATCCAGCTTTTCGCCGTTGAGGCCGGGATAATCCCGGATATAGGATTTGCCGTCGTCGGCGATAACCTCGCGGTCATACACCTCTTCCTCGCCGAGGGTGGTGTACTTGGAGGAAACCCAGCCGGTCACGCCGTCGTAATCCACCTTGTACCAGGCAACGCCGCGGTCATCCACGCTGGTTTTGCCCATATATTCGGCCACTTCATCCTCGCGCATGATCACCAGGGCCTTGCCGTTGAGGCTGGGGGTGTTGCGGATGTAGGACTGGCCTTCGGTGGCGTATACATATACTTCGCCGAAGAGCTCGCAATACTTGGAGGAAACCCAGCCGGCTTCGGATTTGTATTCCACCTTGTACCATACCACGCCGCGATTATCAATGGAATTCTTATCCAGGTATTCCAGGGTATCGCCCTCGTAGATGGTGCCGAGATCGCCGTAACTGAGGCCGGGGCCGGAGCGCACGTTCACGCTTGCGCTTGCTTCCACATAGCCGGCGGCCAGGGCGGAGCCCATCAGCAGGGCTGCGATCAGCGCCAGGGCCAGCAGCATTCTGGTTTTCTTCATAATCATCTTGCCTCCCGATCATTCTTCTGATATTAGTTTAGCGCAGCTGGAAATTCCTGTCAAGAAGTTTCCCTTGTGTTTTCCGCCGCGAGGGAGTATAATATATGCATTATACTATTACTGCGAGGGATTCCAAGATGAAAAAGTTCCGCCCCTATTGCGCTGGCTTTATCGTGCTCTATGTGCTGGCCCTGCTGAGCCTCGGCGATGTGGTTCGCACGCTCTATGGTGAAATCACCGGCACCCAGAATGATATGCTGGCCAGCATGTCCATGTTCACTTATCTGATCTTTATCCTTGCCGTGCTGTATGTGAAGATGTATGCTTCCGCCCGCATTGTGCTCACCGATAAAACCATGCAGATCGTGAATCCCGTGTATCTCAAGCCCCAGCCCGGCGCCAAGCGCGCTATGTTTATCTATCGCAACGGCGAAACCGATGTCAAGCTGATGAACAAAACCTTCAAGCTGGAAGACCTCGAAAAGTATGGCTGGATTGAGGACCTGAATTACAGCCGCCTCGACGCCAGCGGCGTTGGCGAAAAGAACAAGCTCTTCCCTGTGCATGAAATCGCCCTCGTGATGAAGGATGGCAAGCGCTACCACATGAACGGCGGCTTCTACAAGGAGAAGCAGCTGCGCCCCATGATGCAGCATATCAAGGATACCACCGGCATCGCCCCCACCGGCAAGCTGGCGGAATATGTGAAGTAACGGGGGAAGACGACGTTAGGGGACTCTGTCCCCTAAAACCCCTGCAAGGGGAAATGATTTCCCCTTGACCCCTCAAAAAAAGGCACGCAATGCGTGCCTTTAATTTTTTTGCAAATCGCGCCGCCGAATGGCGCGATTTGTTTTACTGAGGGTTCCAAGGGGGATCATCCCCCTTGGCGGATTCTTAAGGCAGAACCTTAAGCAGGGTGCAGGGACAGCGTCCCTGCCAGGGTCCTAGGGACAGAGTCCCTAGCCCCGTCACAGCCCGAAGGCGTAGCCCGCCGCGATGCCCAGCACCGCCGAAAGGCAGATGATCCAGATGGGATGGAGTTTCCGGAAGGCAAGGAGCGCGCAGAGGCCGAAGATGGCGAGGGCGAGGAAGAATTCCGCGCCGAAGGCGAAGCCCGCCGGGAAGAACACGGTTTGGCCCACGCTGATCAGCGCGGAGCCGATCAGGCCCACCACAGCGGGGCGCAGGCCGGCCATGCATCCGCTGATCACGCGGCTGCTCCGGAATTTATCAAAGCATTTTGCCACAACCAGGATGATGATGAACGAGGGCAGCACCACGCCGAGGGTGGCGCAGGCCGCTCCCGGGACGCCCGCCAGCCGGGTTCCCACAAAGGTGGCGATGTTCACGGCGAAGGGGCCGGGCGTGGATTCGGATACGGCGATGAAATTCACCAAATCCTCAGCAGCCAGCCAGCCGTGGGCAATCACCTCCGCCTGAATCAGCGGCAGCATGGCGTAACCGCCGCCAAAGGTGAACGCGCCGATCTTGAAGAAGGTGAAAAAGAGGGTGAGCAGCATCATTTCAGCCTCCTCTCAGCGGCGAAGGAGCTGATGAGCCCCGCGGCCGCGCACAGCAGGATGACGATGAGCACGTTCAGCTTCAATACCGCCGCCAGCACGAAGGCCGCCGCGGCGATGATATAGGCGAATTTGCCCTTCTGCTGCTTCGCCATGTTCCAGAATGCCTTGAGAATGAGGGCCAGCACGCCCGCGCGCACGCCGAAGAAGGCGTATTGCACCGCTTTCAGGCCCTGGAACTGCTCCAGCACGAAGGAAATCAGCGCGATGATGATGAAGGAGGGCAGCACCACGCCAAAGGTGGCGCAGAACGCGCCCCTGAAGCCCGCCGTGCGGTAGCCCACGAAGGTGGCGGCGTTGATGGCGATGGGGCCGGGGGTGGATTCTGCGATGGCCACGATATCCAGGATATCCTCATCGGTGATCCATTTCTTCTTCTCCACCACCTCGCGCTGGATCAGCGGGATCATGGCGTAGCCGCCGCCGAAGGTGAATGCGCCGATCTTCAAAAATGTGAGGAAGATTTCAAGCAGGATTTTCATGTTCAATGGCCTCCGCAAGTGTGGAAAGGGCGGCCTCCACGGCCTGCCTGCGCACCGCCGCGCGGTCGCCGCTGAAATGGAATTCCCGGGCAAAGGCTCCGGATTTCCCGGCAATGCCGATGAATACCGTGCCCACCGGCTTTTCGGCCGTGCCGCCGTCCGGCCCCGCGAGCCCGGTGGCGGATACCGCCCAGTCCGCGCCGCTGCGCGCCCGCGCGCCCGCAGCCATCTGGCATGCGCAGGCCGCGCTCACCACGCCGTCGCTTTCCAGGGTCTCCTTTTTCACGCCCAGCAGGCGCTGCTTGGAGGCTTCCGCGTAAGTAACGTAGCTTTCATGGATCGCCGCGCTCGCGCCGGGATTTTCAATAAAGGCGGCGGCGATCAGCCCGCCGGTGAGGCTTTCGGCGAATGTTACCGTTTCACCCCGGGCGATGATAAGTTCAAATGCTTTCATATCCTTTTCCTCCGGAACTCATGCGCGGCGCGCCCTGCGAAGCCGCTTCACAATCAGCATCGCCAGCTCCGCCAGCGCAATGCCGATGGCGATGCCCGCGATCACATCCGTGGGATAGTGCACGCCCACATAGAGCCGGGACAGCGCGATCAATACCGCCAGTACCAGCGCGGGCACGCCGTATTTCTTGGGCAGCATGCGAAAGAGCGGCCATGCGCAGCTGAGGGAATTGGCGGAATGGCCGGAGGGGAAGGAAAACTCGCTCTCCTTCGCCACAAGTATGGTCAAACCCTCGATCACCTCATAGGGCCGCACGCGCCCCGCCAGCGGCTTGATGCAGATGTTTACCACCAGCAGGGTAAAAATCATCGCCAGCGCGGAGCAAGCCGCAGCCTTCCGGGTCTTTTTGAAAATCAGCAGCAGCAGGGTCAGCGCGATCCAGAAATAGCCGTGGTCGCCCAGCATGGTGATAAAGCGCATGGGCGCATCCAAAAATCCCCGCAGGTTCTCCTGAATCCAAATCAGGAATTGTCCCTCAAACTGGGAAAAAGCCGTCATATCGCACCTCCAAATTCCTTTAAGCACAGCCCGGAAAGATCGGGCATGTCCCGCAGGTAATCCTCCTGGAATTGCCGGGCAATTTCGCCCATATCCGCCTCGGGAATCAGCGCCCGCTGGCGCATGCTGGTGGTTTCGGCAAAGCCCGCCAGCACCACATCCAGCAGCGCGCATCCGGCGGCCTGCAGGGTATCAAAGTAAGCGCACGCCCGGGAGATATCATATTCCTCCGGTTCGGCGGCCTCCTTCCCGGTGAATTGCAAAAGCACCACGCTGGAAGCCCCCGAATGCAGCACATCCGAAATCAGCCCCTGCAAATACATGGGTTCGCCCCATGCCCGGCTGGGTATGCTGCTGCGGTGAATGATGTGGCCATCGTAATCCAGGCACAGCTGCAGGGTGCAGGGCGGCGCAATTTCCCGTTCCAGGCGGCATGCGCAGCGGTACAGGTCCAAAAAATTGCGTATGCGCCCGCATTCCTCCTCCTGCTCGGCCAAATCCATGTATGCCAGCATCAGCTCGCCCGCCAGCGCCAGCCATACGGCGGCATGCTTTCCCATGCCCTTCACTGCGGCCAGCAGGGGAACCTCCGCCCGCAGCACGCCCTCCAGGCTGCCGAATGCATCCAGCAGCGCATGGGCGATCTCATTTACATCCTGCCGGGGAATCACAAAGCAGAGCAGATATTCAATTGCCTCGTGCGGATCCATGCCGTCCAGCCCCACATCCAGCACCCGCTGGCGCAGGCGTTCCCGGTGGCCGCCGTGTGCTTCTGTAAGTATGTTCATGCCGCTCAGTCGGTCAGGTCAATCTTGTCCCTGCCGAAAATTTCATAGGATTGCTCGATCACTTTTTTTGCCGCCGAAGAAGTGGATTTCGGAGCCGCCGTTCCAGCGGCCGCCGTGCGCAGCCGCATGGGCGCGCCGAAGCATTCGGAGAGGGCCGCTTCGATGATGGCGCTCTTGGCCTCGATCAGCCGCCGCACCATGATGCCGTCGCCGCCGAATTCCACAGTAACCACGCCGCTGTCGATGCCGCCGAAGCGCATCTTGGGCAGCATGCTCTTGATGCTGGGCACTTCCGCGCCCACCTTGGCAATCGCATCCAAATATTCCTGCGGCGGTTCGGCCGCCGGCGCGGATACAGCCTTCTTTGCTTCCGGCGCAGGCTTCTTCTCCGCCGGAGCCGCCTCCGCAGGCTTTGCCGCAGCCGCCCTCTGCGCGGGAACCACGCCGCCCTCCAGCATCTTTTCCATGCGGGCGAGCCGCTCGGAAAGGGCCGCGTCCGCCTCCTGCTCGGGATGGCAGGCGCGCACCGCCGCCAGCTCCAGTATCGTGCGCGGCTGGGTGGCCCATTTCATCTCGCCCTCCACCCGCATAAACAGCTCCATCGTGCGCATCAGCTGCTCCCGGTTGGCCCGCCTGGCCTGCTCCCGGAAGCGCGCCGCGTCCTCGGGGGTCACTTCCAGTATGCCGGTTAAATTCTCCCCGGCAATTTCCGCCAGCAGCACCGCCCGCAGATGGCTTGCCGCATCCAGGGCGAAAACCCGCGGGTCGCTGCCCCGGCGCATGGCCTCGTCAATGCGGGAAAGCGCCGCTGCCGCGTCAAAGGCGAGGATCGCGTCCGTGAATTCAAACATGAAATCCCGGCCCGTGGTGCCCAGCACATCCCGCGCCAGTTCCCCGGTCACTTCGCCCTCCGTAAAGCTCAGGCACACGTCCAGCAGGCTCAGCGCATCGCGCATCGCGCCCTCCGCCGCCCGGGCGATTTCATTGAGCGCATCCTCATCCGCGCTGCGATTGATGCCGGAGAGCACCACCCGCAGCCTGCCGATGATCGCTTCCACGCTGATCCTGTGGAAATCAAACCTCTGGCAGCGGGATAAAATCGTGGCCGGCAGCTTCTGCGGCTCGGTGGTCGCCAGTATAAATACAGCGTGGCGCGGCGGCTCCTCCAGGGTTTTCAGCAGCGCGTTGAACGCGCCGGTGGAAAGCATGTGCACCTCGTCGATGATGTATACCTTGTATTTGGTCAGTGTCGGCGGATATTTTATCTTGTCCCGCAGGTCGCGGATCTCATCCACGCCGTTGTTGGACGCCGCGTCGATTTCCAATACATCCATGCAGTTCTCCGCCTTCAATGCGCGGCAGATTTCGCATTCCCCGCAGGGATCGCCGTCCGCCGGGCTCAGGCAGTTGATCGCCCGGGAGAGCACCTTCGCCGCCGTGGTCTTGCCCGTGCCGCGAGTGCCGCAGAAAAGGTATGCATGCGCGATGCGGCCGGTTTCCACCTGCCGCTTCAACGTGCGCACCACTGCATCCTGGTCGCAGATTTCTGAAAATGTATTGGGTCGCCATGCGCGGTACAGCGACTGATAGCTCATAGGTTTACCTCATTGGAGAACGCCAAGGGGCGCTGCCCCCTGGATCCCCGCTCAAGGGTCATTGATCCTTGAGAA
>JAFUPT010000140.1 GCA_017481065.1 Clostridia bacterium
GAAATAATATACCTTGCCCGCCTTCTTGAAGCGGACGCCGATTACTGTTGCCATAGTTGTAAGTTCCTCCCGTATATTCAGACTTTCCCGGAAACGAGCTCAAAATCCATCGGTTCCAGCACATTCACCCAGGAAAGGTTTGCGGAGAGCTGGCGGCGGGCGAGCATCACCCGCTGCATCAGTTCGCTTCCGCTATATTTCGATTTTTTCAGGCGCTCCAAATCCGCCGCCTGGTAAGGCGCAGCGCCGTTCTGCACCCGCATCAAATCCCTGGCCCAGAGCTCCAGAATTTCCAGCACCGCGCTTTCCCGGCCCTTCACATCGCCGATCTTCGCCGTGGCGCGGATCACATCCTCGCTCTTTTTCATGCCTTCCAGCGCGTCGATCACCCGCTCGCGCAGCTTCAGGTATTCCCCGTCCGCATCGATCTCCAGCGCGCGGCCTGCGGAACCCTGCGCGATGGCGGCGAGCAGCCGCGCCCGTTCCGCTTCAATTCCCCGCCGCTCGAGCACCTTCGCGCATTCCCCTACTTCCAAACAGCGAAACCTGAGCTGCAAACAGCGGGATACGATCGTGGGCAGCAGCGCGCCCGGGGCGTCGGTAAGCAGGAAAAAGAGGGTGTCTCCCGTGGGATTCTCCAAAGTCTTGAGCAGTGCGTTCTGGGCGCTCTCGTTCATGGAATCCGCCCGGTCGATGATGGCGATCTTCTTGCCGCCCTCGTAGGACGCCAGATTCAGCTTCTCGATCAATTCGCGAATCTGGTCCACCTTTATGGTATTCTTCTCCGGAGCCACGAAATGCGCATCCGGATGCGCATCATTCAGGCATTTCTTGCAGGCGGGGCAGATTCCGCAGGGCTTCTCCCCCTCCCCCTGGCAGAGGGATGCGCGGGCAAACAGCCGGGCCATGCTCTTCTTCCCCGTCCCATGGGGGCCGCAGAAAAGAAGGGCATGAACAATGCGCCCGGCTTGCGCCGAACGCATCAGCTGTTCCATTTTTGCGTCCAAACCCGCGAAATCAGTAAGTTTCAAAACCTTGCAAGCGTCCCTGATGCTTAGAATTTGTGGAACTGCTCCACATCGAGCACGAATACGATTGCGCCGCCCACGGTGACCTGCACCGGGTAAGCGGGCACATACATGCCTGCCGAGCCGGACATCGGCGCATGCACGGGAGCCATCTGCTGGCGGCTCTTGCAGGTATGCTCGATGATGTCCATCACAGTCGGCACCTTTTCATCCTCCACGCCGATCAGCAGCGTGGTATTACCGGAGCGAAGGAAACCGCCGGTGGTGGCCAGCTTCGTCGCACCAAAGCCCTCGTTCGTCAATTTGTTGACCAGGCGGGATGCATCTTCATCCTGTACGATTGCGATCAAAAGTTTCATGTTCTTCACTCCCCTTTTATCGTGTGTACATATTATACACGAATTCCCCCCATTATGCAAGACGGAATTCATCCTCAGATTTTACAAAAGTATGCATATCATGCCGCCGCTGCCCTCGTTGATGATCTTGCCCATGGACTGACGCAGCTTCCCCCGCAGCTCATCCGGCAGGCGGGTGAGCTTCATGCCCATTTCATCCTTCACAAGATCCCGCAACGGCTTGCCGAACACCTCCGTAGCCCATACGCCGGATGGGTCCGCCTCGTATTCCCGGATCAGGCGCTCCACTAGCTCCCGGCTCTGCTTCTCCGTGCCCACGATGGGGTTCACATTGGTCTTCAAATCCACCCGTATCATGTGCAGCGAGGGCGCATTGGCCTGCAGCTTCACGCCGTAGTGGCCGCCCTCCCGGGCGAGGGCCGGCTCGCTCAGCTCCATCTCCTCCATTTCGGGCAGCACCACGCCGTATCCCGTCTGCTTCACGCTCTCCAGCGCGCCCGCCACCTTGCGGTAAGCCCGGCTGTCCGCCACCAGCGCCTTCATCAATTCAAACAGGTGTTCCTCGCCGTCGATCTCCTGCCCGCTGGCCTCGCCCAGTATCTTGTAAAAGAGCCCATCCCGCATGTTCAGCCGGTAATCCGCGCGGCCCTCGTTCAGCTCGATGGCGTGGAGCGTGGCGTCCTCGGCATATTCGTTTTCACTGAATACCTCGGAAACCGCGCCGTGGTCCCGCACCTTGCGTATCTTCCCGGCAGCGCCCCGTATGCTGTCCATCACAGCCTTGCCCAGCCAGTGCTCTCCATCCAGGGAGGTGAGCCATCCCGGCGCGCTGATCTTCACCTCCCGCAGCGGGAATTCAAACAGCAGGCTCTCCAGCAGGGAACCGATGTCCTCCTCCCGCAGGTTATGGATATCCGTGGCATGCACCGGCACGGCATATTTTTCATGCAGGCGTTCGCTGAGCCGGCGGGTTTCATTATCCTTCGGATGCGTGCTGTTGAGCACCACGATAAAGGGCTTTCCCAGGGCCTTCAGCTCCGAAACCGCCCGCTCCTCCGCCTCCTCATAGGCGCTGCGGGGCAAATCCACGATGCTTCCATCCGTGGTCACCACGATGCCGATGGTGGAGTGGTCGTCGATCACCTTGCGTGTGCCGATCTCCGCCGCCTCCTCGAAGGGGATATCGTGGTCAAACCAGGGCGTGCGCACCATGCGCGCCCCATCCTCCTCGCTCGCACCCAGCGCGCCGGGCACCATATAACCCACGCAGTCCACCAGCCGCACCCGGGCGCTGGAAGCCTCTTTCAGCTCCAGCTTCGCCGCCTCGTTGGGCACAAATTTCGGCTGCGTGGTCATCACCGTCTTCCCCGCCCCGCTCTGGGGCAATTCATCCCGGGATCGCTCCCGGTCGTTTTCATCCTCCATGTTGGGCAGCACCATCAGCTCCATGAACCGCTTGATGAAGCTCGATTTGCCCGTGCGAACAGGGCCGACCACGCCGATGTAGATATCGCCATCGCACCGGCCCGCGATATCCCTGTAAATTGCATTCTGATCCATGGACCCGCCTCCCAATGCTTCTTCACCCCAACCTTATGAACAGCTTTTCCCCGTTATGCAGAAGCCACCCTTGCAATTGCGCGCCGAAAGCCTTATAATTAGAATCAGAATGAACACCCGGAGGCTGGCATGAAGAACTGGATCAAGCGCTTACTCGAACGATACAAGGCCGTTCCCCGGCAGCTGCACAGCGAAAGCGTGCGGGAACGCAGCAAGGCCCAGCGGCTCATTGCGCTCACCGTCTGCCTGCCGCTGATGCTCGCCTGCGCGCTCTACATGGTCAACTGGCAGCTGGAAAAGAGCCGCGTGGAGCAGGAAAACGCCGCCTACACCGATCTGTACAAGCCCGCTGCACCCGCGGCGCTTCCCACCGTGTCGCCCACGGCCACGCCGCCGCTCACCAAGCAGCCGCGGCTCACGCCCTCTCCCGCTCCCACGGATGCGCCCACCGGCACGCCCGCTCCCGAGCCCAGCTCCGCCCCCACGCCGGAACCCGCAGGCGGCGCCGAGCCCACCTTCGAAGTCGCCGTGGACGCCACCCTCCTTCCCAGGGTCACTCCGGATGCGGATACCATCGTATATTCCATCGAAACCCCGCCGCCGGTGCAGGAATCCTTTGCCGATCTCCTTGCCCTGAATCCGGAAACCATCGGCTTCCTCACCATCGGGGACCGCATCTCCCTGCCGGTGGTCCAGCGCAAAAACGATAACAGCTATTACCTCACCCACAGCTTCGAGGGCGAGCCCAGCGATGCAGGCACCCTCTTCCTCGATGGCTCCAACCTGCTGGTTCCCGAGGATAAAAACCTGCTGGTCTACGGCCACAACATGCGCAACGGCACCATGTTCCATGCCCTCAGCGGCTATTGCGACCTGGATTTCCTCAAGCAGCATGCGCTGGTGCAGTTCGATACCATCTATGAGGACCGCACCTATATCCCCTTCGCCGCCTTCACCGCCACGGTGGACCCCGGCACCGAGGCCTACCTCGATATCCGCCAGTTCCTCTTTGATGAGGATAGCTTCGATCTCTTCATCACCCGCATCAACCGCCTCTCCCTTTACGATAGCCCCATTGAGGTGGCCTACGGCGATAACATCCTGCTGCTCGTCACCTGCGAATATACCCACGACAACGGCCGCTTCATCGTCGCCCTGCGCGAAATGCGCGCCGACGAAACCGATATCCAGATGAACGAACTGGTAAAGTACACGAAGCTGCGTTAACGAGGGGACGCTTAGGGGCTTTGCCCCTAAGAACCCCACCAAAGGGAATGATTCCCTTTGGAAACCCCACAAAAAAGGCACGCAATGCGTGCCTTTTATTTTTTATGCGATGCGCAGCATCGCTTGTGAGGGGTCCAGGGGAAATCATTTCCCCTGGCAGGGATTCTTAAGGGACGGAGTCCCTTAAGCGTCTCCCTCAACGTTTCCCCCACGTCTCCCCCTCACAGCTCCATATCCCCATCCGCGCAGCGTGAAAGAGGAACTGCTGCAAAAGCCCCGCATGCTCGCCCAGGCGTTCGCGGGCAATGCACATCATCTGTTTGCGGCTCTTGCAGGAAACGCCGAACCAGCTCCTGAGCAGCTTTTCCACCCACACATCCACAGGAAATGCCGAGCAATGTCCGCAGCCGAAGAGCAGCACGCAGTCCGCCACCTTGTCTCCCACGCCGGGCAGGCTGGTGAGCAGCTTGTGCGCCCCGTCGTAATCCATGCAGCAGAGCTCGCCGACGGGAAAGCCATCCCGCACCCGCCGCGCCGTCTCAATCAGGTATGGCGCGCGATAGCCCACGCCGAGCGCGCGCAGTTCATCCTCGCCGCAGTCCGCCAGCACCTCCGGCGCAGGGAAGCCGTGAACAGCCATGCCATCGATTGAATATTCCCTGCCAAAATTCCGGCACAGCGCCGATACCAGATTGCGTATCCGGGAAACATTGTTGTTGGCCGAGAGTATAAAGCTCAGCAGCGCCTCCCACGGCTCCTGGTTCAACACCCGCAGCCCCGGATAGAGCGCAATCGCCCGCTCCGCCGCCGGGATGTGGGCGTATTCCCCGGCAATGGCCGCGTAATCCCGGTCGAGGTCAAGGTAATGCCGGAAAAAACTCTGGCTCGCGCCCTCGCCGTGGGTTCCCTCCGCATCCTGCCATATGCGCACCGCCGCGCCGTTCAGCGCAGCAAAATAGCCCCGGTCCGTCTCCGTCCAGCAGAAGCACTGGGCGCTGTCCACCAGGGTGAGCTTCAAATCAATGCTTTCGTTTCCAATGAATGTACTCATATGTATTTATAAACATGATCCATGTTTTCCGAAACACAAAAAGCGCCGGAGAAAATTCTCCGACGCTTTGTTTACCCGAAATTATTCGGCAGCTGCTTCCGCCTTTGCGTAAACGCTTACCTGCTTGCGGGTCTTGTCCTTACGCTCGAACTTGACGACGCCGTCGATCTTTGCGTACAGGGTATCATCATCACCGATGCCAACATTGTTGCCGGGATGGATCTTGGTGCCGCGCTGGCGAACCAGAATGTTGCCTGCCAGAACGAACTGACCATCGCTGCGCTTGGTGCCCAGGCGCTGTGCATGGCTGTCGCGGCCGTTACGGGAAGAACCCATACCCTTCTTATGAGCGAAGAGCTGCAGATTCATCTTGAACATTATGCTTTACCTCCGGTCCTTGAAGATAATCCGAAGATTTCGAGGGTATTCCCTCTGGATTGCCTGAAGACCTTCCTTGAGCGTAACCAGCAGAAGCTGTGCCTGCTGAATCTGCTCCTCGGTCGCCTCAGGCGTCAAGTTTGCTTCAATGAACGCTCCATCATCGTCCTGATCGAACATCACCGGGGCTTTGAGGACATTTTTCAGCCCGTTCAAAACCGTCTGGGTGAGGGCGGAAACCGCCGCGCAGACAATATCGCTGCCTGCCTCAGCGTAGCCCGAATGCCCGGAGGCCGAATAACCAATCAGAGCGCCGTCGGACCGCTTCATAAATGTCACGGTCGTTCCCAAGGATTTCATCAGGCGTTGATAGCGGTGATTTCAACCTTGGTGTAGGGCTGACGATGACCCTGCTTCTTGCGCTCGTTCTTCTTGGCCTTGTACTTATAGACGACGACCTTCTTGGCCTTAACCTGGGCCAGAACCTTGCCTTCAACCTTAGCACCGGCTACCACGGGGGTACCGATCTTGGTTTCGTCATCGTTGCCAACGAGCAGAACCTCTTCAAAAGTAACCGCTTCGTCTGCCTGAGCGTTGATCTTTTCTACGAAGATAACGTCGCCCTGCTGAACACGGTACTGCTTGCCACCGGTCTTAATGACTGCGTACACGCGTTGCACCTCCTATACCTAAATCTCGCCAGGGTTGGGCAGCATTTACATGCGTTTAGAGCCGACCCCGTGCGGCTTACCGATTTATTATACATGCAATTCCCCGCCTTGTCAATCGAAGTTGATGTTAATCCGGGGAAAGCATGAAAAAATAACATTATCAATTGGGCGGAATTATGCCCGTGAAAGAAGCATCTGAAAGAAGTTGCCCGCCGCGATCATCAGGAACAGCACGGCGTTGAAGCCGCATGCAAACATCAGCTTCCACCGCCATCCCCTGTGCATTTCATCGGGCATCTTCGCCGCATGCCTTCTGTCCAGCCAGCGAAACAGGAAAAACAGAATCGCAAACAAAACTGCCAGCGGCAAGGGGAGATAAACCAGCACCACGACCATCACAGCCCACATCAGTACCGCAAACTGCATATCGTTCCCCCTATACGTTCGCAATCAGGAAGAAAATCCATCCCGCCGCGCCGGCCAGCAGGTTGACGCCCGCCAGAATTCCGAACACGATCGAAAGCACCCTTCGCCACCTCTTCACCGGCGTAATCTGCAGATACAATAGGTAACGCTTGTGCAGCCAGCGAAACAGCAGGCTCAGTGCCAGGAAGAATATTCCGCATAGGGGCGCGCCAATGAGCACTGCGGCAACAAACATCATCGCAACAAACGCCATATTCCTTACCTCTCAAAATAGAGGCAGATGCCCTCCACCATGCCCTCCACCAGAAGCGCCTGGTATTCGGGGGTGTTGAGCTTTTCATCCTCCTCCGGGTTGGACATCAGGCCCATCTCCACAAGGATGCAGGGCACAGTGGACCAGTTGTTCATCGTGTAGGTATCCCGCAGGAAAACGCCGCGCTTCTTCGCGCCCGTGGCCTCCACCATGGCGTCCAGCAGCACTCCGGCTGCCGCCTCGCTCTCCTCCTGCTTTTCTCCTGTCTTGCGCACAAACATGCCGATGCCGTTTACGGATTTATCGTTCGCGCCGTCGCAGTGGAGGCGCAGCACCAGGTCCACCTGCAGCTCATTCATCATCTGAGCCCGCTCCAGGTTGGAAATATCAATGTCGTGGGTCTCGCGGGTCATGTACACCTCGCAGCCCAGCTCCTCCAGCGCGTCCCGCAGCTTGAGGGCGATCTCCAGGTTGGTTATGTACTCCGCGATCCCGGTGCTTACACCCGCAGTACCCGTGGAAACCTTGGCCTTCATCTCATCGGAATCCGGGGCTACGGGCTCCAGCTCCTTGTTGGCCTTGCCCTGGTGACCGGGATCAATCCCGATCTTCAAGCCATGCATCCGGGGCACGGCGGTGGGCTCGGGCGTGGGTTCCGGGGTGGGTTCAACAGTAGGCGCAAGGGTGGGCTCCGCAGTGGGCGCAAGGGTCACTTCCGCGCTCTCCACCGGGCCGATATCCTCCACGATCTCCGCGCAAGCCCAGCCCAGCAGGCAGGTAAGCGCCAGCAGCATGGCCAGCAGTTTCTTCATATCAATTACTCCTTCAGCAAACCGATTTGTTTGGCAGTTTGACGGAAGGCAGCCATCAATTGTTCCACGTCAAAGAGGGAAATGCTGCCGAACTTCGCGCCACAGAGGTTCTCCACGCAGTCGCGGTAGGCATTCAGGATATCCATAATCTCGATCACGCAGTCCGGATTCTCTGCATTGGCGGCGAGGATGCGGCATACCTCATCGTTCACATCGTAGCCCAGCATCAGTATAATCCGCGCCAGCTGGCCGGGGTTCCGGCTGAAAAAG
Organism: Clostridia bacterium; assembly: GCA_017481065.1. The sequence continues at coordinate 8,036 of JAFUPT010000140.1, forward strand.
CTGCCGTCGGCAATGCCCTCGCGGATCACCTCGTCCACCATGGGCCGCAGATGGTCCAGCATATAGACCCTGGTCTGTTCCCGGAAATGCACATCCCCGTCGATGTAGCTGATCTTCAAAACCAGCGCGGAAAATTCCGGATCCTCCCGGGCAAACAGGTTCAGCGCGCCCAGCAGCAGGTTCAGCTTCTGCACGGGCGTAAATTTCCCGGAAAAGAGCTCCATGCGGATGCGATCAATATCCCGGGCGCTGCGCAGGCGGCAAATTTCCTCCAGCAGGGCAATCTTGGATTCGAAATAATGGTAAAATCCACCCTTGGAGATGGAGAGGGCGTCGAGGATATCCTGGATGGACGTCTCGTCGTAGCCCCGCTCAAAAAACAGACGTTCGGCGGTTTTCAGGATGGATTCCTTGCGAAGTTCACCCTTTTTCATGCGTGCCGCCTCCTTCTTTGCTTATGTTCCATTAACATTATATAAAGCAAACCAAAGTCTGTCAATCACCTTTTGCCAAATTTGGCCGCTTTTCCAGTGTTTTTCTTCACATTTCCGCCATGTTTCGGCTTTTGTTCCCGACTTTTCCCGGTTTTTCCATTTGCGACCGCAGTCTTTTTTGCCGGAGTGCCCTTCCTGCCGCCGGGCGCATCCTTCTTTTTCTTCTCCCGCTCATAGGGCGGAATCAGGCAGCTGCTTCCCCAGCCGATCAGATCTTCGCGGTCCAGCTTTTTCAGCGCTTCCAGCACCAGTTTGCGGTTCACAGGATTAAAATACTGCATCAGCGCCCGCTGCATGGCCTTTTCATGCGGGTCCTTCGGCACATACACCGGCTTCATGTCCCGCGGGTCGAGCCCGGTGTAAAACATGGCTGTGGACATCGTGCCCGGTGTAGGATAGAAATCCTGCACCTGCTCCGGCCGGAGCCCGCTCTTTTTCAGGTAACAGGCCAGGGCCACCGCATCCTCCAGTGTGCAGCCGGGGTGGCTGCTCATCAGGTAGGGCACCAGGTACTGGTCCATGTGCGCGTTGGCGTTCGCCTGCTTGTAGCGGTGCACGAAGTCCTCGAATACATCGTTGTCCGGCTTGCCCATGTAGCCAAGCACCCGGGGGCTGATGTGCTCGGGCGCTACCTTCAATTGCCCGGAAACATGGTGCTTCACCAATTCGCTCAGGAAGCCGGATTTGGCGTCCTTCAAAACATAGTCAACGCGGATGCCGGAGCGCACGAACACCTTCTTCACCCCCGGCAATTCCCGCAGGCTGCGCAGGATATCGATGTATTCCCGGTGGTCGGCCTTCATGTTTTTGCAGGGCTCCGGGAAGAGGCACTGCCTGTCCCTGCACGCGCCGCACTTCAATTGCTTGGCGCAGGCGGGCTCCCGGAAGTTCGCCGTGGGGCCGCCCACATCGTGGATATAGCCCTTGAAGCCCGGCAGCTTGGTCAGCAGCCTTCCCTCGGCCACGATGGATTCCTTGCTCCGGGAAGTAACAATCCTGCCCTGGTGGAAGGTGAGCGCGCAGAAATTGCAGGCGCCGAAGCAGCCGCGCACCGCCGAGATGGAAAACTGTACCTCGGAAATGGCGGGCACGCCGCCCATTTTATCGTACATCGGATGCCAGGCCCGCTTGTAGGGCAGGGCGTAAACCGCGTCCATCTCGGCGCGGGTCAGGGGCATATCCGGCTTGTTCTGCAAGAGGTAGCGCCTGCCGTGCTTCTGGGCGAGGGGCTTGCCCCGCACCGGGTCCTGCTGGTCATACTGCATCTTGAAGGCCTCGGCGTATATCCTCCTGTCCTTCGCCGTCTCTTCCATGGATGGAATTTCGGCAAAGCCCTCGGGCACCTCCTTCGCCATCACGCAGGTGCCGGGGATGCGCATCTCCGAGAAATCCTTCCCGGCGGCGATCCACTCCGCCACCCGCAGTATGCTCCTCTCCCCCATGCCAAACATCAGCACATCCGCGCAGCTGTCCACCAGCATGGAATTGCGCACCCGGTCATCCCAGTAATCGTAGTGGGCGAAGCGCCGCAGCGAAGCCTCCACGCCGCCGATGGCGATCGGGATGGAGCCGTATGCCTCGCGGATGCGGTTGGAATACACCGCCGTCGCCCGGTCGGGCCTGCAGCCCGCCTTTCCGCCGGGGGAATATGCATCCTCGCTGCGGGTGCGCTTGGCGGCGGTGTAGTGGTTCACCATGGAATCAATCACGCCCGCAGTCACCAAAAAGCCCAGCTTCGGCCTGCCGAAGCGCTTGAAATCATCGCAGGAATGCCAGTCCGGCTGGGGCAGCATGGCCACCCGGTAGCCGTTTTTCTCCAGCACCCGGGAGATGATGGCCAGGCCGAAGGACGGGTGATCCACATATGCATCGCCCGTTACATACACGAAATCCGGCGCATCCCAACCCAGGGCGCGCATTTCCTCAGCCGTTACCGGCAGAAATCCCTTTGCCATGTTATTCCTCGTTCGTTTCTTCGTTCTGGTAATCGTTCACCACCTGCTGCATCAGCTTCACAGCGTTCTCCAGCAGTTCCTCCGGCTCCACCTGGTATTTCTTGATAAAATAGACCAAGGTCGGCGGATTTCCGCCCTGCATGCGCAGGTTTTCGGGATACTTCTTGATGGACAGCAGCACCCGCACCAAATCGATATCCGCCGCGATGGAGAAGCGCATGTGCAATTCCTTCCCCTTCACAGTAACGAAATCCACGCCGATCTGGCTGCACAGCGCCTTCAGGCTCGCAATCTCGATCAGATTCATCACCGGGCGGTTCGGATCGCCGAAGCGGTCGATCAGCTCCTCGATCAAATCGTCACGGCCGTCCTGGTTGCGGATGGATGCGATCTTCTTGTACATCTCCACCCGCAGCAAATCGTTGGATACATATTCTTTGGGCAGGTATGCGTCCACCTTCACATCCACGCGGGTTTCGATGTCTCCAAGGCTGGCATCCCCGCGCATCTCCCGCACGGTATCCTCGATCATCTTCACATACAGATCATAGCCCACGGAGGCCATAAAGCCGCTCTGCTCGCTGCCGAGCAAATTGCCCGCGCCGCGTATCTCCAGATCGCGCATGGCCACGCGGAAGCCGGAGCCAAACTCCGTAAATTCCCGTATGGCGCTCAGGCGCTTGTCGGCGGTTTCAGTGAGCACCTTGTTGGGGTTCACGGTCAGGTAAGCGTAGGCCAGGCGGTTGCTCCTGCCCACGCGGCCGCGCAGCTGATAGAGCTGGGAGAGGCCGAACCTGTCCGCATCGCACACGATCAGCGTATTCGCCCTCGGCACATCCAGGCCCGCCTCGATGATGGTGGTGCACAGCAGCACATCGAATTTTCCCTCGTAGAAGTCCAGCATCACATCTTCCAGCGCATGCTCCTTCATCTGGCCATGGCCCACGGCGATCCTCGCCTCGGGCACCAGCCGCTTCAATCGGGAATACATCACTTCGATGGTCTGCACCCGGTTGTAGAGAATATACACCTGGCCGCCGCGGGAGATTTCCCTTAGGATCGCATCCCGCACCAGGCCATCGGAATATTCCACCACATAGGTCTGCACCGGATATCTCTCCTCCGGCGGAGACTGCAAAAGGCTCATATCCCGGATTCCCACCATGGACATGTGCAGCGTCCTCGGAATGGGGGTGGCGGTGAGGGTGAGCACATCGATATTCTGCTTGAGCTTTTTGATGGCCTCCTTGTGGGTCACGCCGAATCGCTGCTCCTCATCCACCACCAAAAGCCCCAAATCCTTGAATTCCACATCCTTCGCCAGCAGCCGGTGGGTGCCAACCACCACATCGATCGAGCCCGCCTTCAGCTGCTTCAGGATTTCCTTCTGCTCGGCGGCGGTCTTGAACCTGCTCAGCACCTCCACTTTCACCGGGAAGCCGGCGAAGCGGTTGAGCATGGTGGCGTAGTGCTGCTGCACAAGTATGGTTGTCGGCGCCAGCATCGCGGCCTGCTTGCCGCTCATCACGGCCTTGAACACCGCGCGCAGGGCCACTTCCGTCTTGCCGTAGCCCACATCCCCGCAGAGCAGGCGGTCCATCACCCGTGGCCGCTCCATATCCCGCTTGATATCCTCGATGGCGGCCAGCTGGTCCGGGGTTTCCTCGTAGGGGAAATTGTCCTCCAATTCCCGCTGCCAGGGGGTATCCCGGTCGAAGGCGTAGCCCGGCACTGCCTCGCGCTGGGCATATAATTTCAGCAAATCCCCGGCAATATCCTTGATGGACTGGCGCACCTTGCTCTTCTGGCGCTGCCATTCGCCGCCGGAGAGGCGGTTCAGCTTCGGGGCCTCGCCCTCGGAGCCGATGTACTTCTGCACCCTGTCCAGCTGGTCCGTGGGAACATACAATTTATCCGTTCCATGGTAGCGGATGTGCAGGAAATCCCGGTAGGTGCCCTCGCTGGCGAGGCGCACCACGCCCATGAACTGGCCCACGCCGTGGTTTTCATGAACGACGTAATCCCCCACCTTGAGGTCCGTAAAGGCGGCGATCTTCTCGCCGGAGCGCGCCTTGGCGCGGCTCTTCTGGCGGTTCACGCCGTAGATATCCGATTCTGCAATCAGCACAAAGCGAATCTCCGGGTAGAGGAAGCCCTTGTTCACCGCCAACGGCAAAATCGCGGCCTCGCCCGCTTTCAGGCTTTCGGGCAGCTCATCTCCGAAGGAAGCCTCGCACTCCTGGTTGGCGAGGGCCTGCTTCAATCGCTCGCCGCGGGCCATGCCGCCCGCCAGCAGCGCAATTTGCCAGCCATCCTTCTTCCAGCGTGCGATGTCCAGCGCCAATTCCTTGATATTCGCCTGGTAACCCGCGGCATTGCGGGCCTCGATCTGGAAGATGGCCTGCGGGGTGAAATCCTTATCTGTGCGCAGGAAGGGGTTCGCGGTGAGCACCGTCCTCCCATCCGCCCGGGCAAGCAGTTCATCGTAGCTGAAGAGCAGCCCAACCTGCACCGGCAGCGCATCGCCGTGCTCCATGGCGGCAACCACCATCTCCTTGAACTCCAGGAAGCGGTTTTCGCACCTCTCCCGCAGCCGCTCCGGCTGATCGAACACGATGATGGGATCATCCATGTAATCCAAAATCGTATTTGCACAGTTCAGCAGCACCGGCAGTATGGACTCGGCGTTATCAAAGTGCCGGCCCGTCTCCAGCGCGTCGATCACCTGCAGAAATCCCCTGTCCTTGCGGTTTCCCAGGGAAACCCGCTCCGTTTCCTCGCCCTCGGAGGCTTTTCTCAGGAATTCTTCGAAGGATTCCAGGCCAAATTCCGTCTCCAGCTTCTTCTGGCGGCTCTCCCGGCGGGCGCTCTGCTCCTTCTTTTCCAGCTCGAAGCGCAGGTGCTGGGCGGCCAGCTGCCGCTCTTCCGCGCTGAGCAAAAACTCCTTGGCAGGATAGATGCGCGCGCCTTCCCTGCGGGAGATGGAGCGCTGGGTCATCACATCGAAGCTACGGATGGAATCGATCTCATCATCGAAAAACTCGATGCGCAGGGCGTTGGGCTCGCCCACGGGATACACATCCAGTATGCCGCCGCGCAGCGCACACTGGCCCCGGGATTCCACCAGCTGCACCCGCTCATATCCGGCGGAAACCAGCTTTTCCACCAGCTCGGAGGGCTCCATGCGGTCCGCCTCATCCAGTTTTATCACATGATTCCGAAACTTTTCCGCAGGAGGCATGCGGTGCATGGCCGCATCCACCGGCACCACCAGCACCTGCGCTTCCCCGGTGGCGCACGCGCCGATCACCTCGATGCGGCGCATGGCGAGATCCCGGCTGGCGGCCGAGGATTTCACGAAGGATACATCCCGGGCAGGCAAAAAGCGCGCTCCGCCCTCGAGAAGCACGTTCAAATCCTCGGTCATGCGCATGGCGAGGCCATCATTCGGGGTGAAAACAATCATTTTCCTGCCGGTTTTCCGGGCAATACCCGCCAGCAGATGCGCCCGCTGGGTATCATCCGGCCCGTACACCGAAGTGAGCTTGCCCGCTGAAAGCGCCTGCACAAGCCCCGAAAAGGCCTCCAGCCCCTCCAGCGGATCAAACAGGCATTGCATGCGACCCATGTTTTCCCTCATTTTTCCTCCGAAAAATTATATCAGCCGTTCAGTTTTCCCACCAATTGCCGCGCGGATTCCACGCCGTTTTCGATCAGCTCGGCAATCACATCCGCGGCATTATTATATGCATCAAACATCGTTTTTCTCAGCTCGGGCGTATCATAATTTGCGAGCACCCAGTCCTTCATATCCCAGCCCTCCGGCGGACGGCCGATGCCCACGCGCACCCGGGGAAAATTATCCTTTCCCAGCAAATATATGATGTTTCTCATGCCATTGTGGGTGCCCGCGCTGCCCTTCGGGCGGAAGCGCAGCTTGCCCTCCGGCAGATCCACATCATCATATACCACGATCAGCTGGTCGTCCTCCGGCTTATACCAGTTCACCAGCTGCACCACCGATTCGCCGCTCAGGTTCATGAAGGTTTGGGGCTGGCACAGCGCCACCTTGTGGCCGCGGATATAGCCCTCGCCCACAACTGCCTTGCACTTCAGTTTTACCATGCTAATATCATATTTATCTGCCAGAATCTCCAGCACATCAAAGCCCACGTTGTGGCGGGTGTGGGCATATTTCCTGCCGGGATTTCCCAGTCCCACAATTACATACATGCCTATTTCCCCTTTTATCTTAGGATCATTTCATTGTAGCAAGGAAGCGGGAGCATTGTCAAGTTTCCACGGGTGAATATACGGAAAAGCGTAGGGATACGCTGGGGGACGCTGTCCCCCCAGCCCCCTGCCAGGGGAAATGGTTTCCCTGGACTCCTCAGCAAGAAAAATGACCCCGGAGCGAGGTCATTTTTCAGGATATCGGCAAAGGAAAATGTATGGATTTCTTATGATTTGAACCGTATATTCGCCATACATCGGCCGTATACCGGGCATACATTTTTAGTATATTGGGCAGAGGATTCCGGGCAGAAAATGTATGGATTCGGAGATTTTGGGCGCCAAAGAGATTGCGGCTTCCCCTCCGGCGCGCGCCGTCTCCCCTGCAAGGGGAGGCAAGGATTTTTCCGTATAGCAAAAATCGTGCCGTTGTACGGCACGATTTTTTGCTGAGGGTTCCAAGGGGGATTAGCCCCTTTGGCGGCGCAGCACTCCTTAGCCCACGATGTACTTATCGATGATGGCCTGCACGGTGCCGTCGGCGATCAGCTCTTCAAGGGCGGCGTTGAAGGAAGCGTAGAGCTCGCTCTCCTTGGCGAAGCAGATGGCGTACTCCTCGAGTGCGTAGGCAGTGTCGAGCAGTTTCAGGCCTTCGTTGCTGGCCACATAGGAGATGGCGACCTGGTCGTCCATGATCACGCAGTCGATCTTGCCGGTAGCGACGGCGATGATGGCATCGGGATACTTATTGAAGCGCTCGATGCTGTGCTTGAGGCCATTGGCTTCCACATCGCTGGTGATGTAAAGATCGCCGGTGGTGCCGATCTGGGCGCCGATCTTATATTCATTTTCGGGATTCAGGATATCATCCACGCTGGTGATGGCGCTGTCCACCGGAACCACGACGGACTGCACGGCAGTGGTGTAAGTGGAGGAGAAATCCACGCTCTGCTTGCGCTCCTCGGTGACGGTGAAGCCGGACATGCCGATATCCACCTTGCCGGATACCACGGCGGCGATGATGGAATCAAACTGCATATCCACGATTTCCAGTTCGCAGCCCAGCTTTTCAGCCACGGCCTTGGCAATTTCCACATCGATGCCAACGATATCGCCGGTTTCGTCATCATAATACTCATAGGGCGGGAAATCGATGCTGGAACCCATGGTGATGGTCTCCGCCACGGCAAAGCCCATGCACAGCATTGCAAGAACGAGCAGGATGGAAAGCATTTTCTTCATTTTCTCTTACCTCTTTTCATGATTGCGGTGGGAATGCACATAGCATAGCACCGCCGGGCCGGGTTGTCAATGCATATTTATGTAAATTATATTCGTCAAATTGCATATATTTTCAAGTTCTTCGGAGTTTCAACGTTATTATTTGCATAAAATTTCCCGGCATCTATTGCATATTCATTCGCGTGCGTATATAATATTTCCATCATCCCGGCATAGAAAAAGGAGAAATGACACATGGCATTCAAAGGCAAGAGCTTTCTGAAACTTCTGGATTACACCCCCGCAGAGATCAATCAGCTGATCGAGCTGGCAGCCGAGCTGAAGGCAAAGAAAAAGGCCGGCATTCCCCACGATGTGTGCAGGGGCAAGAACATCGCCCTGATCTTTGAAAAGACCAGCACCCGCACCCGCTGCAGCTTCGAAGTGGCGGGCTACGACCTGGGCATGGGCGTGACCTATCTGGACCCCACCGGCTCCCAGATCGGCAAGAAGGAATCCATCGCCGATACCGCCCGGGTGCTGGGCAGGATGTACGATGGCATCGAATACCGCGGCTTCGGCCAGGAAATTGTGGAGGATTTGGCGAAGTACGCATGGGGAACGCCGGCCTTCTTTTTGGCATTTCTCGCAGCTGCCAGGTCCAACAGGCCCTCGATCTCCTCCGGGCTGAAATCCAGCAGCGTCAGGAAGCTCTTGCCCTTC
>JAFUPT010000141.1 GCA_017481065.1 Clostridia bacterium
AATGTGCGATAACGGCGTATCGGTGGTCTTCATCAGCTCCGAGCTGGAGGAGGTTATCCGCTGCTCCAACCGCATCACCATCATGCGCGATGGCAAGAAGGCCGGCGAGCTGACCGGCCCCTTCAGCAGCGATACCCAGAATGATATCCTGAAGATCATCGCCGGCGACAAGGCATAAGGGAGGAGAATGAAAAATGAAAAAGAAATTTGATTTGTCCTCGCTGATGCGCTCCAAGATCACCTGGGCTGTGATCGCCGAGCTGCTGATTTTGCTGGTGTGCCTGATCCTGCGCCCGGAATTTTTCAGCATCAAGGTGCAGGAGAGCACCGGCATGCTGTACGGCTCCCTGATCGATGTGCTCAACCGCTCCGCTGAAATCACCATCATCGCCATGGGCATGACCCTGGCCATCGCCCTCGGCGGCACCGACCTGTCCGTAGGCGCGCTGGTGGCCGTGTCCGGCGCAATCGCGCTGAAACTGATGCGCTGGGATCCCTCCAGCGTGGAATACGGCACCCCCGGCGATTACACCGTATACCCCTTCATTCTGGTTATCCTGGTTCCGCTGCTGGTTTGCACCCTGATGGGCCTGTTCAACGGCTTCATGATCGCCAAGATCGGCATGCAGCCCATCATCGCCACCCTGATCCTGATGGTGGCGGGCCGCGGCATTGCCCAGATCATCACCAACGGCAAGCAGTTCACCACCCTGTACACCCCCTTCCGCCAGATCGGCCAGGGCTCCTTCCTGATGCTGCCAATGCCCATCATCATATCGATTGTGGTGGTGGCGGCGGTGGCCATCTTCACCCGCAAGACTGCCTTCGGCACCTTCGTTGAATCCGTAGGTATCAACCGCAGCGCCAGCCGCCTGTCCGGCATCAACGCCAAGGCGGTCATCATGATCGTATATGCCCTCACCGGCTTCCTGTCCGGCATCTCCGGCCTGATCTATTCCAGCCGCATCATGAGCAACGACTCCAACAATGCGGGCCTGAATTACGAAATGGACGCCATCCTGGCAGTTGTTATCGGCGGCACCAGCATGTCCGGCGGCAAATTCAGCCTGGCGGGCACGATCATCGGCTCCATCATCATCCGCACCATCGTCACCTTCGTGTACTACTTCGGCATCGTATCCGAAGCCACCATGTTCTTCAAGGCCGTGATCATCGCCGTGATCATCGTGCTGCAGTCTGAACCGGTGCGCAATTGGTCCGCGAAGCGTTCCAAGGCCAAGGCCATGGCGAAAGGAGGCGCGCTGAATGTCTGATAAGCGTATCGTAAAGAAGCAGAGTCTGGCCAGCCGCATCATGAACCCGAAGTATATCATGGTGTACGCCACCATCGGTATCTTCCTGCTGATCTACGCGGCCGGCGCAATCGCCTATGGCTCCAAGGGCTTCACCACCCTGCGTACCTTCGTGAACCTGTTCATCGATAACGCCCACTACGGCATCTCCGCAGTCGGCATGACGATGGTCCTGATCACCGGCGGCATCGATAACTCCGTGGCTTCCATCGCATCCCTCACCGGCATGTTCATCGCCTACGGCAACACCGTGCTGGGCATCCACCCCGTAATCTGCATCGCATTTGCGCTGGTGGTGGGCGTGGGCCTGGGCCTGCTGCAGGGCGGCGCGATCCACTATTTGAAGGTTCCGCCCTTCATCGCAACCCTTACCGGCAATTTCCTGGCCCGCGGTATCTGCTCCCTGATCAGCCGCGAATCCATCTCCATCGATCATCCCATGATCGATGCGCTGGCCAAGTGGAAGATTTACTTCATGAAGTTCTCCGAGGGCGAATGGGTGAAGATCAAGCCCATCGCATTCATCAACTTCAACCTGCTGGTGTTCATCATCATGATCATCATCGGCACCATCATCCTGCAGAAGACCCGCTTCGGCCGCAACGTTTATGCAATCGGCGGCAACGAGCAGTCTGCAAAGCTGATGGGCCTGCCGGTAGGCCGCACGAAGGTGCTGGTTTACGGCTTCAACGGCTTCTGCTCCGTGCTGGCGGGCGTGTGCTATGCGCTCACGGTTAAGTCCGGCTGGAACCTGGCGCTGCAGGGCGGCGAGCTGGAGGTTATCTCCTGCGCCGTAATCGGCGGCACGCTGCTCACCGGCGGCGTGGGCTACATGGTGGGCACCCTGTTCGGCGTGCTGCTCAAGGCTGCCATCCCGGCGCTGATCACCTTCAACGGCAACCTTTCCTCCTGGTGGGGCAAGATCGCAACCGGCGCTCTGCTGCTGATCTTCATCTGCATCCAGCGCGCAGTTGTTACCTACTCCGGCCGGAAGAAGGCGGAATAAAGCCGCAAAACAAATCCCCAACTCGCAGGAGTTGGGGATTTCTTGCTTTTTGGGCAATCAGTATTTGACCTCTTTGAGCACCCGCTCCAGCAGGCGCGCATTCATGCGGGTGAACGCATGGGAGACATGGGGCTGCTCGCCATCCAGGATGCAGCGGCCCAGCTGCTCCACTTCGAGGCGGTAGTTCTGGGGAGCGCTTACGGACTTCACTTCCTCGCCCGCATCGGTGATCACGGTGTAACAGAGCTCGCCCGCCTGGTTGAACTGCACATCGGATTTGATCGCACCCTTCGTGCCATGAATCTGCAGGCGGTCGATGCGCTTATCCTGCTCCGTAGCCAGCAGCATGCCGCACTGGAAGGAGCCCCGCACGCCGCTCTTGAAGCGCAGCAGGGCGCTGGTGAGCACATCCACGCCCTGGGGGGAATACTGGGCAATGGCCTGCACGGATTCCGGCTCCTCGCCCAGCATCCAGAGAATCTGGCTGGTGCAGTAGCAGCCGAGGTCATAAGTGCTGCCGCCGAAGGTTTCGCGGCGCATGCGGATATTGCTGAGCACATAATCCGAAGTGAGGAAGGCAGAATCGATGTAGAGCACATCGCCGATGGTTCCAGCGTCCAGCTCCGCCTTGATGGCGGCGGTGATGGGGCTGTGCAGGTAGGCGAATGCCTCCATCAGGAACACGCCGTTTTCCTCCGCAGCGGCAATCATGCGCTCGATTTCTTCGATGCTGGGAGCCAGCGGCTTCTCGCAGAGCACATGCTTCTTGGCATTCAGCGCCTTGACCGCCCATTCACAGTGCAGCTCGTTGGGCAGGGGAATGTACACGGCCTCCACTTCGGGATCGGCCAGCAGGGCTTCGTAGCTGGAATATGCCTTTTCAAAGCCGAATTCCGCGCGGAATACCTCGGCCTTTTCCATATTCCTGCCGGCAATGGCATAGAGTTCACAATTTTCGGCCTGCTGCATGCCGGGAATGGTGCAGCCGCGGGCGATGCCGGCAGTGCCCAGCACGCCCCACTTGATCTTGCGCATAATTACCTCCAAAATTCGTTTCTCAGGCGCGCAAGCGCGCCTTACTGGGGGCCGGGGAGGGACGCCGAGGCCGGCCAGCGGCAGCGCACGGGGTTGCAGCTGCTATATCGCAGGCTCCGGCAGCTCCCCTAACTATACTCAGTATACGATCTTCCTTGCTTCATCGAACATGGCGAGGATGTTCTCCGGAGGAACATCCACCTGGATATTGTGGGCGGGTGCGAGGATATATCCGCCGCCCTGTCCGAGCGTGGCGGATACATGGCGCACCTCGCGGCGCACATCCTCCTCGGAACCGGCGCGCAGGATATTCTGCTCATCAATGCCGCCCCAGAAGCAGGCGCGATCGCCGAAATTGGCCTTCAGCGCGCGCACATCCATCTCGGCAGCGGCGGTCTGGATGGGATTGAAGATATCCACGCCCGCATCGATCAAATCATCCATGAAGGGATAGATATCGCCGCAGGAATGCAGCATCACCTTCACGCCAAGGCTATGGATATAGGAAAAGATTTCCTTGTGGTAGGGCTTGATGGTTTCCCGGTAGAGCTGGGCGGAAATCTGCGGGCGATCCTGCATGCCGAGATCATCGGCATAGCCCACGGCCACCACATAGGGGGCGATTTCCGAGAGATAATTCTTGAAGAAGCGCTTCTGCAGCTCCAGCAGGCGATCCCACAGGCCATGCAGGAAATCCTGCTCCAGCAGGAGATCGCAGAAGAACTGCTCATATCCCCGCAGCTTCTGGGATGTTTCGAAGAAGCCGGGCACGCCGTAATCCGCGAAGAGGGCGTAGGGCGTGTTTTCGTAGAGCTCCTTTACGCGCTCCTTCATTCCCGCGTAGAGAGCCGGGTTGTCCGCCTGGGGAATGGCCATTTCGGCCAGATCCTCAATTTCGGCCTCGGCCAGCGGATGATGGATCACATCGTAATACAGGTGCGGGCGGCTGCGCTTGAGGATCATGCCGAAGCCATCGGTATAGCGGTCATTTTCGATGGCGGGCGGAATCACATTCATGCCCACGCGGCGCACATCGCTGCCCACCAGGCGAAGGATTTTCTCCTCGGGAACCACGGTTCCCATGGAATAATCGATGATGGGACCGGCGTCAACGGGGAAACCAAGATGCCGCTGGAGCCGCTCATGGGCGGTGGCGTCCATGCAGGTAACCACGGTGCCGCCGAAATCTATGGGCTGGCGGTCGGGCTGCTGATGGCCAAGGGCACAGAGCACGCGCTCTCTGGAGGTCATTTCTTTCATAGGGTTTATATCCTCACTTTTGCATACACTTCGCTGCGGCGGCGCGCACGGCGCGAACCACTTGATTGGCATTTTCCACGGCGGGACGGCTGACCGCGATGGTGCGGCCCGCATCATCCATGCCGAGGTCATCCTCCACGAAGGTGGCCACCATGATTCCGGTGAAATCATGGATATTGGCGAAGATTTTTTCGTAATAGCTGTCGGGCGTGACCGGGGCCACATCCTGGATTTCGATGGCCAGCTTGCCGGAGAGCGCCTGCGCCAGCCGGGTGAAGGCTTCCGCATTGCCCATGGCGGAATTGTTCACGGCTGTGAGCTGCGGAATTTTCAGTATATTTTCGATCTGGTGGGTGCCCACGCCGCAGTAATGCAGGTGGCCGCCGCCGAATTCGGCAAAGATGCGCTGGTAATGGGGCAGCACGAAGCGTTCATAGAGCTCCGGACCGACGGACACGAGATCATCATCGGAGAGCCATACGCCGCCCCTGGGCGTCCACACGCCCTGCAGGCCATTGGACATATCGATGGCTTCGCCGGTGATTTCCTTCTGGAGGCGCACCCAGTCGATGAAGGTTTCGGTGATGAGGCTCATCAGGTCGTCCACGGCGTTTTCCTCATCGTACATCCAGTAAAAGAGCTTATCATAGCCCACCAGCTGCGCGGCGGTGCAGAGGGGACTGTTTAAATCCGTAGGACCCACCGGCATTTCGCCATGGCGGGCGGCATACTCCATGAAGCGGATCACCCGGGGCATCCAGCCATCCCGGAAGGGATCGGGCTTTTTCAGCTTCGCCACATCCTCCGGTTCGCTGATGGCAACGCCGAGCACGGCGGGATCATCGCCATTGCCGCCGGCTTCCCGCATGGGGCACCCGAAGGCGCTGGCCAGCACGCCTGTGCCGAACCAGGGCATGAAATAGGGAACCACATCATCATTCACGGTTTTGAGGTGCTGCTCATAGCCATCCTGCTGGAAGGCGAGCATCACGGCCGGGTCCTGCCAGTAGGCTTCGGGCATCCTTTTGCAGCCGAAGCCGAAATAGCAGGGAGTATGGGCGATCACGGGAATATCATCCGCGCTGCGGGGCGGAATGAGGTTCATGGCCCGGCGGATGCGCTCCTGCCGGGGGCGGAGATCAAAGCCGCGGAAGGAATCAAACATGAATTTCCTCCTACTTTCTCAGCGCTCCGAAGAAGGCACGGATATTTTCCCACTTGGCGAGGGCCGGAATATCACAGCCGGAGGAGAGCACGAAATTGGGATAGGCCGCGCAGGCTTCCATGAGAGCGGTTACAGCAGCGGTCATTTCCTCGGGAGTGCCCTGCACGAAGCGGCTGGAGGGATCGATATTGCCCATGACGAGGATATCCTGCGGGGTTTTGCTGAGCACCGCGGGCAGATCCACTGCGTTGCCGAAGTGGTAGGCAGAGGCGCCCTGGGCATAGATTTCATCCAGCATCTGCATCACGGCATTGCCGCAGTTGTGGTAAATGAGGGCGAAATTTTCATCCTGCAGGGCGTCGATGATGCGCTTGACGTAAGGAGCAGAGAACTCCGCCATCATTGCGGGACTGAGGATGCCTGCGAGGGGTTCAGCCATCACAACGCCATCCGCACCCGCATCCTTGAAGGCCTGTCCATAGGAGATCAGGAACTGGGTGGCCTTTTCAAGCGCGGCATGCACGGTTTCCGGCTCGTCATAGCAGATATACATGATTTCGGTTACGTCCATCAGCCTGCCTGCGAGGGAATAGGGGCCGATCATGCCCGCGAGCACGGGGCGGTCGGCAACCAGGGCCTTCGCCTGGCGGATGGCCTCCACGCACAGGGCTGCGCGGCCGCTGTCCGGGGAGGGCACGGCGAGGGCTTCCACCTCATCCATATCGCAGACCAGCTGGCCGGTGACGGCGGGAACCTCGTCCTCAAAGAAGCGGACGGACGCGCCGAAGGCCTCGGCCTCAACGGAGAGGTCCATCAGGCTGACGGAAGCGAGGGAATCGGTTTCCTGGATGATGGTGGCCATGGCCTTTGCCTGAAGTTCCGCGCTGTGCACCAGCTGGCGGACGGTGACATTCATCTTCTGCACCGCCGGGAAGGACAGGATGGGCAGGGCGCGCTGGTATTTGCCGTGGGCAGCTTCCCACAGGTATTGCTTGGTATTCATATCGCTTCCCCCGGATCAGGCGAGAAAGCCCACTGCAACATCCGCTGCGCTGGCGGCGTCGGAGGTATAGGCGTCCGCGCCGATCTGCTGGCAGAAGGAATCGGTGACGGGTGCGCCGCCCACCATGATCTTCACGCTGTCGCGGATTCCGGCGGTCTCGGCGGCCTTCACCACATCGGCCATCACGCCCATGGTGGTGGTGAGCAGTGCGGAGCAGCAGATGATGCGGCAGTTTTCATTCTGGGCAGTCTGAATGAAGGCTTCGGGGGCTACGTCGGTGCCGAGATCGATCACTTCCAGGCCCTTGCCCTCCAGCATCATCTTTACAAGGTTCTTGCCGATATCATGCAGATCGCCCTTCACGGTGCCGATGCATACCTTGCCGCTGGCCTTCACGCCGGCCTGGGCCAGCAGGGGCTTGAGCAGGTTGGTGCCCATATTCATGGCGCGGGCGGCCACCAGCACCTCGGGAACGAATACTTCGTTGTTCTTGAACTTTTCGCCGATTACGCTCATGCCTTCCAGCAATCCCTTTTCCAGGATTTCCTGGGCGGGAATGCCCTCATCAATGGCCTGCTGCACCAGCAGCTTCACATCCTTGGCCTTGCCGGCCTGTAATTTCATAGAGATATCCTGAAGAATCATTGTCTAATCCTCCTATTGTTTTTTTGATTCTATATATAGTATAATTCAATCGGCGGCTTTTGAATTGTAATTATCAATTGTATTTTGTATTTATTTACGAGGTTTAAAATGAATCGCGGTATTTTTGCGCTGGTATCGGAGGAGCGGCTGCGGGATGTGCTGGAAACCCTGCATGCCTACACGGAGCTGCCCCTGCAATTGGCCGGAAGCGATGGGGAAATCCTTTTGCAGTTCGGCAAGGAAACCGGTTATTGCAAGCTGCTGCACAGGCATGTGTTCACCGGAAACGAATGCGCCCAGCTGCACGCCAAGGCCGGGCAGCGCGCCCGGCAATTGGGCGACAGCTATATTTTCACCTGCCATTCCAATATGAACCACATCGCCTTTCCGCTGGTGCACCAGGGGGAAATGCTGGGCTGCATCATCATCGGCCCCTTTTTGATGGATGCGCCGGACAGCACGCTGGTGAGCAGCCTGCTGGAGCAGCATCCCCTCTCTCCCCTGCTGGCGCTGGAGCTCTACGATGAGCTCTCCGGCATACAGGTGGTTCCCCCGCACCGGGTGAACCATCTGAGCCGCCTGGTGGGGCATTTGCTTTCGCCGCTGCTGCCTGCGGAGAGGGCGCTGCTGATGCTCTCCAACGAGCGGCTGAACCAGCAGTCCCGCATCAATGAAACGATACAGATGTACAAGGAGCAGGGCGTTGCCCCCAGCCAGAGCTACTTCTACCAGAAGGAAAACGCGCTGCTGGCAAAGGTGAAAACCGGCAGCATCAAGGAAGTAAAGGCCATGCTGAACGATCTGCTGGGCTATGTGCTCTTCAGCGAGGGCGGCAGGATTGAGAGCATGCGCGCCCACGCCATTGAGCTCACCACGCTGCTCTCCCGCATCGCCATAGAGGGCGGCGCGCAGCCGGAGGAAATTTTCAACCTCAGCAGCCGCTTCATTCTCAGGATGAATGAGAGCCAGAGCATCGATGTGCTATGCCAGCTGCTGCAGGACATGGCGGAGAGCTTCATGGGCGCGATGTTCAGCCGCACGGACAAGGGAAACCCCCACATCCGCCATGCCCTTCTATATATTTCCGAGCACTTTGCCGAGCCGCTCACCCTCGCCGGAGTGGCGGCGCAGGTGAAGCTGAGCCCGAATTATTTTTCCGCCCTCTTCCGGCAGATGGCGGGCATGAGCTTCCGGGAACACCTGATGCGGGTGCGGGTGGAGGAGAGCAAGCACCTGCTGCTCTCCAGCAGCCATTCGCTCACGGATATCGCCATGGCGGTGGGCTTCGCGGACCAGAGCTACTACTGCAAGGTGTTTAAGAGAATTGTTGGAATGACCCCGGGAAAGTTCCGGGCATAAAACCAGCCGCGCTAATGCGCGGCTGGTTTTTGTATGCCATCGATCAAAAGTGCCGTCACGCAGCCGAAGGCGATGCACAGCGCGTGCACCCAGAAGGATGCGGCGGAATATGCAAAGCCGGAGATGGGAATGATGCCGGCGGTGGCGGCGATCACCACGCCGATCACGGCGTAATAGGCGAGCGCGTAATGCCGGGCAAAGAGGGCGCTCACGGCTTTTGAAAGGAGCAGTATGGTTGCGGCCGCGCCGATTCCCCCTGGGATGCACACGGCGGGGTTCAGCCGGGCAAGGCCGGAGACGAAGGGTTCATAGAGGCCGAGGGGCATCAGCAGGGTGGAAAAGCTGAGCCCCGGGGCGATGATGCTCAGCGCCAGACAGAAGCCGCAGAAGAGATACCAGGGAAAATCCGGCGCAATGTGCGCATCCAGCAGCTTGAGCGCCGCCAGCAGCGCGGCCGTGAGCAAAAGCGCGATCCACAGCGCTGCCCGGCAGCCCCGGGGACGGCCCTGCGCCCCGGCTTCCCGGAAGAGGGCGGGCAGCATGCCTGCGATCAGCCCCACGAAGATGCACAGCGATGGCCCGGGATATTTTTCCAAAAAGAAGGACAGCGCATTCGCCACGCCCAGAAAGCCGATGAGCCCGCCCAGCGCCACAGGCGGCAGGATATGGGCGACGGATTTGAACTTATGCCGGGGATCGGCCAGGAAATCCATGATGGGCCTGTACAGCCCAAAAACCGCGCAAAGCACGCCGCCGGATACGCCCGGCAGCACCGCGCCGAGGCCGATCAGCGCGCCCTGCAGCACGCGAAGGGCAAACTGCCGGGCAGGATGGGAGCGTTCATGAAGCATTGCACTATCCTCAAAGCTCTGTTTTGGCCATGATATGCAGCCTTCGCCGCCGTCATGCATACGGAAAAACATCCATGCGCACAATTACGATGTGCATGGGCATTTTTTATGCCGCAGTTTTCAGGCGCGCTGCGCAGAAAGAAGGAAACGGAAATGAGGAAAAATGCAAAGCAAACTGCCGGGCAGGCGCTGCTTGCTCCCATGAGCGGCAGGATTGTGCCCCTGGGCGAAGTGCCGGACGATGTGTTTTCCCAGAAGGTGCTGGGCGACGGCGCGGCAATCCTGCCGGAGGATGGAAAGCTGTACAGCCCCGTGGACGGCGAGGTTTCCAGCATCGCGGAGACGCTGCATGCCTACGGCTTCCGCACCGAAGGCGGCCTTGAGGTATTGGTGCATGTGGGTTTGGATACCGTGGCGCTCAGGGGCGAGGGCTTCAAGCCGCTTGTGCAGGAGGGCGACAAGGTGAAGGCCGGGGATTTGGTTGCCGAGATCGACCTGGATTTCATTGCCTCCAAGGGCGTCAATGCCATCACGCCGGTTTTGATCTGCGATGGCGCGGATGGCAAGCGGATGGAAATATCTTCCGGCCGGGTGCAGGGCGGCAGGGACGCGCTCCTTTCCCTGCACGATGCGGCTGCGGATGATGCTCCGGAGAAGAAGCGGCCCCGACTGAACTTTGATCTTTTGCAGAAGCTGGGCAAGGTGCTGATGACCGTGATCGCCGTGATGCCCGCCGCTGGGTTTATGCTGAGCCTGGGCAAGCTGGTGCAGATCGCCGGGGCGGATATTCCCCTGCTGCTGAGTATCGGCAGCACCATGGAAAACATCGGCTGGGCCTTCATCAACAACCTGCACATCCTGTTCGCGGTGGCCATCGGCGGCAGCTGGGCGAAGGAGCGGGCGGGCGGCGCATTCGCGGCCGTGATCGCCTTTGTGCTGATCAACTGCATCACCGGCGCGGTGTTCGGCGTGAGCAGCACCATGCTGGAGACGGAGGGCGCGGTAGTGCATTCCCTGTTCGGGCAGGAGATGCCGGTGGCAAATTACTTCACCTCCGTGCTGGGCGCTCCGGCGCTGAACATGGGCGTGTTCATCGGCATCATTTCCGGCTTCGTGGGCGGCATGGTATACAACAGGTTTTATAACTTCCGGAAGCTGCCGGATGCGCTGGCCTTCTTCAACGGCAAGCGCTTCGTGCCGCTGGCGGTAATCTTTTACTCCGTGATCGTATCGCTGGCGCTGGCGGTGGTTTGGCCTCTGGTGCAGGGCGGCATCAACGCCTTCGGCGTGTGGATCGCCAATTCGGCGGACAGCTCCCCGGTGCTGGCGCCCTTCATCTATGGAACCCTTGAGCGCCTGCTGCTGCCCTTCGGCCTGCACCACATGCTCACCATTCCCATGAATTACACCAGCTTCGGCGGCGAATACCTGATCCAGACCGGTATCAACATGGGCTCCTACGTCTACGGCCAGGACCCGCTGTGGCTGGCATGGGTGACGGACCTGATCAATTTCAAAAATGCCGGGGATATGGCTGCCTATGAAAGCCTGCTGGCCTCCGTAACGCCCGCACGCTTTAAGGTAGGCCAGATGATCGGCGCTACGGGCCTTCTGATGGGCGTGGCCATCGCCATGTACCGCCGGGTGGACAGGGAAAGGCGCGGGAAATACCGCTCCATGTTCATTTCCACCTCGCTGGCTGTGCTCCTGACCGGCGTAACCGAGCCGGTGGAATTCATGTTCATGTTTGCCGCGCTGCCGCTGTACATCGTGTACGCGCTTTTGCAGGGCGCTGCCTTTGCGATGGCGGGCGTGATCAACCTGCGGCTGCATTCCTTCGGCAACCTGGAATTCCTCACCCGCGTGCCCATGAGCCTGCAGGCGGGCCTCGGGGGCGATATCATCAACTTCCTGGTCACCTGCGCGGCATTCCTCGGGATCGGCTATTTGGTGGCCTACTTCATGATCGGCAGGTTCCGCCTCGCCACGCCGGGCCGCTTGGGCAACTATACCGATGAGAGCGAGGAAACGCCCTCCCTGCATGCCGCCGGAAACGGCGACAGCCAGGCAGAGCGCATCATCGCCCTGCTGGGCGGGCGGGAAAACATATCCCTTGTGGACGCCTGCATGACCCGGCTGCGCGTAACCGTGAAGGACCCGGAGAAGGTGGCGGATATTTCCGCCTGGAAGGCCGAGGGCGCGCTGGGCCTGCTGGTGAAGGGCGACGGCGTGCAGGCGGTGTACGGCCCGAAGGCGGATGTGCTGAAATCGGATATCAGCGATATCCTGTGACGCCGCGCAGGTGAAGGGGGAACGATGAGGAGAGGTTTGAAATGATTCTGATGCAGGGCAAGGGCGTATCCCGGGGCGTGGTGGAGGGCCCCATGTATTTCTTCCGGCGGCAGGAGCACGGCGTGATCCGCCGCCGCGCGGAGGATGCAGCGGCAGAGAGGCGGCGGCTCCAGCGGGCGCAGGAGGCCGCCATCGCCCAGCTGGAAGCCCTGGCGGAGCGCTGCCGGGGAGAAACCGGCGATGAATCCGCCACACTTTTTGAAACCCACGCCATGCTGGTGGAGGACGAGGACTACGCCGGGCGCATCCAGGCCATCCTGGAGGAGGAGCAATGCAGCGCGGAATATGCCGTGCAGCAGGCGGGCAGGCAGTTTGCCGCGATGTTTGCCGCCATGGACGATGCATATATGCAGGCCCGGGCGGCAGATATACGGGATGTTTCCCGGCGCATCATCAACAACCTGATGGGCATTGCGGAGGGCGGCATCGATTCCGAGGAGCCGGTGATCCTGGCTGCGGATGATCTCGCCCCCTCCGAAACCATCCAGCTGGACAAACGCCGCATACTGGGCTTCATCACCCGGGAGGGCTCCGCCAACAGCCACACCGCCATACTCGCCCGCACCATGGGCATACCCGCCGTATGCGGCCTCGGCGAAAGCCTGAAAAGGGAATACAGCGGCCGGACCGCCTATGTGGACGGCGAAACCGGGCAGGTGGTGCTGGACCCGGATGCGCTCACCCTCGCGGCCCTGCGGGAAAAGCACCAGAAGCAGCTGGAGATAAAGGAACTGCTCAACACCATGAAGGGGCAGGAGGATATAACCCTCGATGGCCGGAAGATCGAGGTATGCTGCAACATCGGCTCCCCGGAGGATGTGGCGGCGGTGCTCAGCAACGATGGGCAGGGCATCGGCCTGTTCCGTTCGGAATTTTTATACCTTGCGGCGGACGACTATCCCAGCGAGGAGGAGCAGTTCCGGGCCTACAAGAGCGTGGCTGCGGCCATGAACGGCAGGCGGGTGATCATCCGCACGCTGGATATCGGCGCGGACAAGCAGGTGGATTATTTCGGCATGAAGAAGGAGGAAAACCCGGCGCTGGGCGTGCGCGCCATACGCATATGCCTGAACCGGCCGGAGGTTTTCAGGCCCCAGCTGCGCGCCCTCTACCGGGCTTCCGCATACGGGAAAATCGCCATCATGTTTCCGATGATCACCTCCCTGTGGGAGCTGCGGGAATGCAGGCGCGCCTGCCAGAAGGTGATGGCCGAGCTGCACCGGGAGGGCATTCCATACGACAAGGATACGGAAATCGGCATCATGATCGAAACTCCGGCATCGGTATTCATTGCCGGGGAGCTGGCGCGGGAGGTGGATTTCTTCTCCGTGGGCACCAACGACCTGACCCAGTATACCCTCGCCTGCGACCGGCAGATGGGCGATCTGGGCAAATTCTTTGATCCCCACCACCCGGCGGTGCTGCGCGCATTGAAGATGGTGGCAGACGCGGCCCACGGTGCCGGCATATGGGTGGGCATATGCGGCGAACTGGCCTCGGACCCGGATATGCTGGATACCTTCCTTGCCATGGGCATCGATGAGCTCTCCGTGTCCCCCGCTGCGGTGCTGCCCCTGCGGGCGGAGATACGCAGGCGCATCGCGAAGACCTGCACCCTGGAAAGGCTGGAGTGCTGAGCTGTTGCCTTCGCGCCGGAGGATATAGTATAATATGCTTACCAAGGATAAGGAGATTGCTTTTCCATGAACGAGCTTCTTCGCGCACATGCCGCCGCCATCGCGGCCGCTTCCATCGATGCTGTGAAGCCCGACGGCGCTGTGCGCCGCGCGCTGGCGGACCGGGAATTCGGCGGCCGGGTGGTGCTGGTGGCTGCGGGCAAGGCCGCATGGCAGATGGCCAAAACCGCCCGCGATTGCCTGGGAGACAGGATCAGCGGCGGCGTGGTGATCACCAAATACGGCCATGCGATGGGGCCCATCGGGAACTTTGCCTGCCGGGAGGCGGGTCATCCCGTTCCGGATGAAAATTCCTTCGCCGCCACCCGGGCCGCGCTGGAGCTGGTGCGCGATCTTTCGGAAGAAGATACCGTGCTCTTCCTGCTCTCCGGCGGCGGCAGCGCGCTCTTTGAGGAACCCCTGGTGGCGGGCGAAGTGCTCCAGGATATCACCGGCCAGCTGCTGGCCTGCGGCGCGGACATCGTGGAGATCAACACCATCCGCAAGCGCCTCTCCGCCGTGAAGGGCGGCCGCTTTGCCCGGCATTGCGCCCCGGCGCAGGTTTTTTCCATTGTGCTGAGCGATATACTGGGCGACCCGCTGGATATGATCGCCTCCGGCCCTGCCTGCCCGGACAGCAGCACCTGCGTCCAGGCGATGGAAATTGCCCGGAAGTATGGATTGCATCTCACGGAGGAGGCGAGGGCGCTTTTATCCGTGGAGACGCCGAAGGAACTTGATAACGTGGAAACCCGTATCACCGGCTCCGTGCGGGAGCTTTGCGCTGCGGCGGCCGCAGCCTGCCGGGAGCTGGGCTATGAACCCCTGCTGCTGACGGACCAGCTCTGCTGCCAGGCGCGGGAGGCGGGCAGCTTCCTTTCTTCCGTGCTGCGCACCCACGCGGGCTGCGGCAGAAATTTGGCCTTCATCGCGGGCGGGGAAACGGTGGTGCGCCTCACGGGCAGCGGCAAGGGCGGCCGGAACCAGGAACTTGCCCTCTCCGCCGCAGCCGGAATCGGGGGAAATGCCGGGATGGCGGTGTTCAGCGTGGGCAGCGACGGCACAGACGGCCCCACCGATGCAGCCGGCGGCTATGCCGACGGCGATACTGCGGCGGCCCTGCGGGAGCGCGAGCTGGATATCTACCGCATATTGCAGGAAAATGATTCCTACAATGCCCTGAAGGCCGTAAACGGCCTGATCTTCACCGGCCCCACCGGCACCAATGTGAATGACGTGGCCGTTGCGCTGCTGCGTGAAAGGGAATAAAAATTGCCTCCGGCGATTGCCGGAGGCCTTTTTATCGGGGATTAGCCCTTGTAGGAACCATCGGTGTTGACCCAGAACAGCTCGAGCATCTCGTTGTCGGGGCCGCGGAAGAAGTTGAAGCGCACGCCGCAGTTGTATACGTCGGGAGCCCATGCATCGTTTTCATTGTCGAACTTAACGCCCTTGGCGAGCAGGTCTGCCTTGGCAGCGTCATAATCGCTTACCTGGAAGGCGATGTGGCCGACAACGCCGTTGGGATCGGCATGCTGGTCCTCGGGGAACTGCTCGAGGTCGATGATGAGGTTGCCGCGCTTTACGAAGCAGGTGGTGATGATGCCGGACGGGCAGGGAACGTCTGCTTCATAGATGCAGGTCATGCCGAGTACTTCGGTGTAGAACTTCTTGGAAGCCTTGATATCCTTGCAAACCATACCAACGTGGTCGCAGCCAAAGATGTCGTAATTTGCCATTTTCATTTCCTCCTAAGTTTTTACTCTCTTTTTTAAACAGAACGGGTCTGTCAGATTACAATTCTACGATGCAGCCCTCTTCCAGGGATTTGCGCATGGCCACAACGATTTCCAGCACATTGCGGGAATCCTGGGGAGTGACCACTGCGGGGCGGTTTTCGCGGATTGCCGCGAAGAATTCGTTGATCTCGCCTGCGAACATATCGGTCTGCTCCACATTGAGCGGATAGGTCTTTTCATCGCCGGCGGGATACCACATCAGGTTGCTGCCCATTTCGCCGTCATTGATGTTAACGCCTGCGGTGAGGGCGTAATCGATGGTGCCCTTATCGCCGGTGGCGCGCAGCTGGATGGAGAAGGGATAGTTGCCAGTCATTTCCAGGGAAGTTTCGCAAATTGCCTTCTGGCCGTTTGCCCATTCCAGGCTGGCGCATACATGGTTCCAGCAGCCGGTGGGGCTCTTCCAGCCGATTGCGTATACGCGGCTGGGCTTGCCGAACAGGCTGTAGAGATAATCGATATCATGTACGTTCAGATCGTACAGGCCGCCGCCGCTCTTGGCGGGATCGCGATGCCAGGTTGCCCAGGTGGGATGCTGGCAGGTGCGCTTTTCATAGAGCATATGGATATCGCCCAGCTTGCCCTGGTCGATATATTCTTTCACGGTCATGAACTCCGGCCACCAGCGGGCTACCTGAGCAACCATGAAGCGCACGCCGTTTTCTTCGCAGGCTGCGATCATGCGGTCCAGGGATTCCAGCTCGAAGGTGATCGGCTTTTCGCACAGAACGTGGCACTTTGCCTTTGCTGCCTTGATTACATATTCCTCGTGCAGGTAGGTCGGCACGCAGATATCGACAACGTTCAGCTGTTCGTTTGCCACGGCCTCTTCGAGGGTCGTGTAGTGCTTGCAGCCCGCTTCTGCGGCAGCCTTTGCGCCCTTTTCCGCGCTGCGGCTGATAACGGCAGTGATTTCTACATCTTCAAGAGCCTTCATGGCTGCGATGTGGTTCTGGGCAATGTAACCCATGCCAACGATTGCTACTTTGAACATAAGTGTTCCACCTT
Organism: Clostridia bacterium; assembly: GCA_017481065.1. The sequence continues at coordinate 16,473 of JAFUPT010000141.1, forward strand.
TCTGTTTGGGGAATGTGCGCCCCATGAAGGGGCGCACATCGGAAGATTTCTCAGAGTGAATTACTTGCCAGCGGCCTTTGCCAGCTCGGAGGTGCAAACATATGCGGCGGCGTCTGCCTCAACAGCAGCCTTGTCCTCTTCGGTCATGCCGTTGTTTACGAACTCGTTGGTGTAAACCAGGTCATGGGCGATGGGAGCGGAGATGGTGCCGGCGGATACGCAGGAATCAATGTTGATATCCCACTTGTAGTCGAAGAAGAAGCCGGTGGGGTTGGACATCTCGGCGAAGTCTTCCTCGGTCATGCCGTAGGACTGAACCTTGATGGCGTCCATAACTGCAACTGCGCCTTCCCAGGTCACGGTGTTGGCCAGGGCGGGGAACTTGTTCAGAACGATGTCAGCAGCGGCTTCCGGATTGGCGGCTACGAAGTAGATGCCCTTCTGGATGGCGGTGGTGAAGCCCTGAACGAGCTCGGGGTTGTTGGCGATGGTATCGTTGGAGCAAACGATGGCGTTGGCGCTGTTCTTCAGCACTTCGTTGCCGTCGATGTAGTTGAAATCGAAGCCCTGGGCCAGCAGGAGGTAGATTTCATCCAGCCAGGTGAACAGAACATCGATCTTGCCTTCTTCAACCTGCACATAGCGGTTTTCGCCGGCAACGATGTATTCAACATCGGTCACGCCTGCGGCATCCAGCAGGGGCTGTGCCAGGGCTTCCCAGGAAGCATCGCCCAGGGCGATGGTCTTGCCGTTCAGGTCTTCCCAGGTATCGATGCCGGAACCATTCAGGGCAGAGAAGCCGAAGATGTTCCATGCGCCATACTGCACAACAGCCTTGATCGGCAGGCCTGCTTCAACGGAGGGCAGGATGAGGGAGGGAGCCGGCAGGGCGAAATCGGCCTGGCCTACGGCTACCATCTGAACATCGGTACCGGTTGCTTCTTCAATAACCAGATCCAGGCCTTCCTCTGCGAAGTAGCCCATTTCTACTGCGGACCAGAAGGTGGCGTCTGCGAGGGTTTCGATGGAGCGGGGCATTACCAGGGTAACGGTGGTGAGCTCCTCTGCGAATGCGCCGCAGACGGAGAGGCTCAGGATCAGAGCCAGAACCAGGGCCAGGATTTTCTTCATGTGATTTTCCTCCTTAAGTTGTTTACCTTTTATCATAGAATTATCTATGATGCTAAGTGAAATATAACACAAGCTGTGATATTTGTCAATATTATTTTGTTCGAAAATCGAATTAATTCACCCGAAAATACCCGGTTTTCCATTGACTTCCGGCGCTTTTTGCTGTAATATAAAAATGAATAAAAACGAATTAGCATTGTGCACAAATCGACCGAATCCCATATCTTTTTTCCACACGCTACGGATGAAAGGAAAAGATCAGCTATGAGTCAGTATCTGCTTCAAGCAAAGAACATCTGCAAGACCTACGGCGGCGAGAACAAGAAGGACCCCGCTGTTGAGGTGCTGCACGACATCTCCCTGGACATTCAGGAAAAGGAATTCGTTCTGATCCTGGGAAGCTCCGGCTGCGGAAAATCTACCTTATTAAAGGTACTCGCCGGCATCGAGCCCGCGAGCTCCGGCAGCATTGTGATCGACGGCAAGGACCAGGGCAAGCGCATCGCCCGCGAGGAGCTGCGCAACTTCGGCTATGTATTCCAGAACAACAACCTGCTGCAGTGGCGCACTGCCGAGGGCAACCTGCGCTTCGTGCTGGAGGTTATGAAGCTGAAGGGCGAAAAATGGGAGCAGCGCGTGGATGAAATGCTGCGCATCGTGGGCCTGCAGGACTACAAGAAGGTTTATCCCCACGAGCTCTCCGGCGGCATGCGCCAGCGCGTGGGCATTGCCCGCGCATTGGTACATGATCCCAAGGTGCTGATCTTTGACCAGCCCCTGGGCGCGCTGGACGCCATCACCCGCAAGATGCTCTCCTATGAGCTGTTGAACATCTGGAAGAAAACCCAGAAGACCATCGTGATGGTTACCAACAATGTGGATGAGGCGCTGCTGCTGGCCAACCGCATCATCGTGCTCAGCCCGCTGCCGGGTAAGATTGTGAAGGAAATCAAGGTGGACATCCCCTATGAGGAGCGCACCCTCGCCATCAAGGAAAATGCCCGCTACCAGGAACTGCGCAAGGAGATCAATGAACTGATCCGTTCGTTTGGAGGTGCAGAAAAATGACGTCCGCAAAGACCAACATTAAAAAGAAGAAGAGGAAGGATTTAACCTCCATCATCGCGCCGCTGGTGGTGCTGGCGATCATCGTGTTCGGCCTGCAGATCATCTGCACCGTGTTTAATGTAAATCCCCATGTTATCCCGAAGCCCTTTGATATGGTTACCGAAACCATCAAGATGTTTGCCGATATCTGGCCCCACTTCCTTTTCACGATCAAGATCGTGCTGCTGGGCTTCATCATCTCCGTGCCGCTGGGCATGCTGATTGCCGCGGTGCTGAGCCAGTCCAAGCTGCTCACCAGCGCACTCTCCCCCATCATCCTGGTGCTGGTTATCACCCCCATGATGACCCTGGTGCCGCTGATGCTGCTTTGGCTGGGCACCAACCCGAACCTGCGCCTGCTGGTTATCATCGTGCAGGCCACCCCGATCATCACCTTCAATACCTTGAACGGCTTTACCCACGTTGAAAAGGAAAAGCTGGAGCTGGGCGCGGCAGTGGGCGCAAGCAAGCTGCAGACCTTCACGAAGATCACCTTCATGAACGCCATGCCCCAGGTATTCACCGGCGTGAAGCTGGGCTGCATCTTCTCCGTAATCGGCGCCATCAGCGCGGACTTCGTGGGCGGCAAGATCGGCATGGGCACCCGCATCGTATTCTATACGAAGTACAACAATACCGCCGTTGTATTCGGCTGCATCATCCTGGTTGCCATCATCGGCCTGGTGCTGTATTACGCAGTGAATGCATTGGAACGCCGTGTTGTTCTATGGAAGAAATAATTGATTGATCGGATTCTAAGGAGGTGCGACTTTGGAAACGCGCAAAGATAATATCATCGTTTTCGACCATGTAAGCAAGGTGTTCAAAACCCGCTTCCAGTCCATTACCGCGGTAAAGGACTTCTCCATGGAAATCAAGCGTGGCGAATTCGTATCCATTCTCGGCCCCTCGGGCTGCGGCAAATCCACCATCATCCGCATGATGGATGGCATCATCAATCCCACTGAGGGCGATATTTTCATCGAAGGCGAAAAGACCAATACCGGCAAGCGCCTGCCGGAAAAGGTGCTCCGGAAGATGGGCTTCATCTTCCAGCAGCCCAATATGTTCCCCTGGTACACGGTGCGCGAAAACGTGGCCCTGCCGCTGAAGGTATTTGGCCTGAAGGGCAAGGAATGGGAGGATCGCGTGGATTACCTGATGGAAATGGTGGGCCTGCAGAACCATGCCAATGCCTATCCGGTGGAGATCTCCCAGGCGCAGCTGCAGCTGGCCGGCGTGATCCGCCCCATGGTTTATGATCCGGACATCCTGCTGATGGACGAACCCTTCGGCTCCCTGGACGATATGTCCCGCGAGCAGATGGATATGGCCATGCTGGATATCTGGCAGAAGACCGGCAAGACCATCATCTTCATCACCCACAGCGTGGAAGAGGCGGTGCTGATGTCCTCCCGCATCTATGTGATGGCGACCAACCCCGGCCGCCTGACCGAGGTAGTGGATATCGACCTGCCCCGCCCCCGTTCCCTGGATATGATTGTGGATGAGAAATTTATTCAGTATGAAAACAGGCTCACCGAGCTCATCGGCGAACTTGACCTGAGCAAGATCAAGTAAGGAGGGCAGGAGAATGAAAAACAAGCTAATGAATATCGTCGCTCCGGTAATCGCCATTCTGGCCTTCCTGGGCATTTGGGAGCTGCTGGTGCGCGTGCTGGAGGTTCAGACCTGGATCCTGCCGCCGCCCACCGCCATCTTCACTTCCATGATCCGGGATTTCCCGGAATACTGGCCCCACATCTGGAACACGGGCCTCACCATTCTGCTGGGCTTTGTAATCGCAATTCCCGTGGGTCTGCTCGTAGCCTCCCTGGTTACCAGCTCGAAGCTCTTGAGCTCCGCGCTCAGCCCCTACATCACCATGCTGGTTATCACTCCCCTGATGACCCTGATTCCCCTGCTGCAGCTGTGGATGGGCTATGGCATGAAGGTGCGCGTAATCGCAGTTATCATCCAGTCCTTCGCCGTTGTAAACATGAACGCCTGCACCGGCTTCCTCAATGTGCCCACCATCCGGCATGAATTGATGCAGTCCATGGGCGCAAACCGCATGCAGACCTACTTCCGCATGCTGCTGCCCAGCGCCGCCACCGATATCTTCACCGGCATCAGCCTGGCGGGTATCTTCTCCACCACCGCATGCATCTCCTCCGAGTATGTGGGCGGCAACACGGGCCTTGGCAGCCGCATCATCTATTACAAGAACTTCCTCAAGAGCGAACAGGCCTTCGCCTGCATCTTCTATGTAATGATCCTGGGCATCATCCTGTATTGCCTGGTGAAGTTCGCCCAGAAGAAGGTTATCAAGTGGAAGATCTGATCCATGGATAACAACAGGGATAGCCAAAGCCTGCGCAGCCTTCGCAGGCGGAATAAGCTTCTTTCCATTATCCTGGGTCTGGTATGCGTGGCGGCCCTCATCCTTCCCATGCAGGGCAGGGAGCATCAGCCTTACAGCTTTGAAGCCGCCGCGCAGACCGACCTGGAAAAGGCCCGGTCGGCCTACGCCGAAACCGGGGAAAACGCGGATTTATACCGCCTGGCGCTGGCGCTCTGCCGCCAGGCCTACCTCGAGGGAGAGGGGTTTGATCCTGCGGAGCTCTGCGACTGCGGCCGCGAGCTTTACCGGCGCGCCAAGGCGGGCGCGCTGGATCTGGAGACCATCGGCGACCCGGAAGATACCACCGCCATGCTCGCCCTGCTGCGGGATTATGGCGTTACGCCGACGGAATCTTAAGGAAAACAAGGGGGTTCTAAGCTGTGCATCTCGACCGTGAACCGATTGTCAAGCTGCATAACCATCAGATGACAAGGGAGGAGAACAGCAAGCTGCTCTTCAACCTTATCAACGCGGAAAAGACGCTCACCCGCGCGGAACTGGTGCGCATTACGGGCTTAAGCCCGTCCACCGTTTCCTCGCTGGTGGATGATCTTGTCCGCGCTGAATTGGTTACGGAGGTTGGCCTGGCGCGCATGCTTACCGGCGCGGGCCGGCGGCCCATCATGCTGGATATCAACCCCGAAGGACGCCAGATTCCCGTGTTTTCCCTCAGCCGCTGGGGCGTGAGCTATACGCTCTTTGACCTCGGCTACAATGTAATCGAAGAATGCTTCCGGCCCTGTCTCTGCGGCAGGCATATCGGGGAAGCAAATTGGCCGCTGGCAGAGAATATCGATGACAGCGGCACGGCTTATATCGAAACCATCGAGGATATGATCCGCAATTCCCGCAAGCTGGATCCGAAGAAGGTTGTGGCGGTGCTGATCAGCTATCCCGGCGTATATCTCGAGGAGGAAAAAACCTTCATCCTCACCTCCATGCAAACCTCCTTCCGCAAGCAGGTAATCGATGATCTGGAAGCGCGGCTGGAGCTGCCTGTGTACATGGGAAATTCCTCCATGAGTCTCGCCTATGCGGAAAAGAAGCATCGGGAAGCCAACGGCTCCAGCATTTCAGACCTGATTTATTTCAATATCTGCGATGGCGTGGGCGCGGGCATCATCTGCGATGGCGAAATGCTGCTTCGGCCGGACCGCATCGCCGGCGAAGTGGGGCATGTAACCGTGAAAATCGGCGGCAGGCCCTGCTCCTGCGGCAACCGCGGCTGCCTGGAGCGCTATGTGAATGTGAATGCGATCCTTGAAACCGTGCGCGAAGCCGTGAGCCGCGACCGCAGCGGCACCCATTCGGATATGATCCGAAGCCTGCTGGAAAATCCCACGCTGGAGATGATCGGCAGGGCCTACGATGCGGATGTGGAGCCCGTGCGCATCGCGCTGGATGATATCGTGGAGAAGCTCTTTGCCGGAATTTACAGCACGGTAAACGTAACCGGCATCAAATGCGTGGTCATCGGCGGCCTGGAAAAGATGGGCGAAGGCTTCCTCAACAAGCTGCGCTCCTTCCTGGATGGCCGCCGGGGACAGATGCTGATGCGCGGCCTGAAGCTGATGTATCCCCAGATCAGCGCGCAGGCGGACAGCATCGGCATTGCGCAATATTACATCGATAAGATTTTCACCATAACGATATAAGGAGGCAATACCATGAGAATACTGGCAATCGGGTGCCATCCGGATGATCTGGAGATCGCATGCTACGGCACCCTGGCGAAGTATGTGAAGCAGGGGCACGAGGTATATGTGTGCCATGTGGCGAACGGGAACCTGGGGCATGTGGAAAT
>JAFUPT010000142.1 GCA_017481065.1 Clostridia bacterium
CCGAGGTGGTGATGGTGACGCCCCCCGGCAAGGATGGGAAGGTGAATCCCGTCATTCTGGCGGCGGCCTCAATCGCCGGCGTGGATAAGATATTCAAGGTGGGCGGCGCGCAGGCGATTGCTGCGCTGGCCTACGGCACCCAGTCCATTCCCAAGGTGGATAAGATCGTCGGCCCGGGCAACGCCTTCGTGGCGGAGGCCAAGAAGCAGGTTTTCGGCATGGTTTCCATCGATATGATCGCCGGCCCCAGCGAGATTTTGATCGTGGCCGACGGCAAAACCAATCCGAAGCACGCCGCTGCCGACCTCCTCTCCCAGGCGGAGCACGATAAGCTGGCCAGCGCCGTGCTGGTTACCGATTCCATGGAGCTGGCCCTCGCCGTGCAGGCGGAGATCGAAGAGCAGCTCAGCACCCTGGAACGGGAGGAAATCGCCCGCGCGTCCATCGATAACAATGGCAAGATCATCGTCGCGCCGGATATTCCCACCGCCGTGGAAATCGCCAATGAAATTGCGCCGGAGCATCTGGAGCTCTGCCTCGATAATCCCTTCGATTACCTCGATTCCATCCGCCATGCGGGCTCCATCTTCATGGGCCGAAACTGCCCGGAAGCCCTCGGCGATTACCTCGCCGGCCCGAACCACACCCTGCCCACCAGCGGCACGGCGCGCTTCTCCAGCCCGCTCTCCGTGGATGATTTCGTGAAAAAAACCCAGTATACCTATTTCACCCGGGAAGCCCTCGGCCGCGTCGCCGGGGATGTGGCTTACTTTGCCCGGCAGGAGGGCCTCACCGGCCACGCCCGCAGCGCGGTGATCAGATTGGAGGATGATGAAGCATGAGCCGCTTTTTCAGTTCCAAATATTCGTTCCTCACCCCCTATACTCCCGGCGAACAGCCCCGGGACATGCAGTATATCAAGCTGAACACCAATGAATCTCCCTTTCCGCCCTCCCCGAAAGCCCAGGCTGCTGCGGCGGAGGCGGCGAAGAAGCTGCAGCTCTACTCCGACCCGGAGTGCACGCTGCTGAAACAGAAGATCGCGGCCCTTTGCGGCGTGGAGATGGAGGAGGTTCTTCCCACCAACGGCTCGGATGAAATCCTGAACTTCGCCTTCATGGCCTTCTGCGATCAGGATCATCCGGCAGTCTTCCCGGACATCACCTACGGCTTCTACAAGGTTTTTGCCCAGCTCAACAACATCCCCTTCCGGGAGATTCCCCTGAATGAAAACTACGAGGTGGACCCGGCGGATTACATCGGCCTGAACCAAACCATCTTCATCGCCAATCCCAACGCCCCCACGGGCAAGTGCCTGCCGGTTTCCGAGATCGAAAGGATCATCGCCGGGAATCCAAACAGCGTGGTGGTGATCGATGAGGCCTATGTGGATTTCGGCGGCGAAAGCTGCATCCCCCTCATCCGGAAGTATGATAACCTGCTCGTCACCCAAACCTTCTCCAAGTCCCGCTCCATGGCGGGCGCGCGGCTGGGTTTCGGCGTGGGCTGCAGGAGCCTGATCCGGGACCTGAATACCATCAAATATTCCACCAACCCCTACAATGTAAACGCCATGACCATGGCTGCAGGCGTCGGCACCCTGGAGGACGAGGAATATACCCGCGCCAACTGCCGCGCCGTTATCGAAACCCGGGAATGGACGGCTGCGGAGCTGAAAAAGCTGGGCTTTACCGTCATGGATTCCAAAACCAACTTCATCTTCGCCAGGCATCCCAGGCTCGATGGCGGAGCAACCTATCTCCGGCTCAAGGAGCGCGGCATACTCGTGCGGCACTTCGATAAAGACCGGCTCAAGGATTACAACCGCATCACCATCGGCACACCGCAGCAGATGCAGGCGCTGGTGGAGGCTCTGCGGCAGGAACTGGAGGCAGCCCAATGAGAACGGCGGAAATTGCCCGCAAAACTGCGGAAACGGATATCTCCCTCAGCCTGAACCTGGATGGACGCGGCGGCAGCACCATCGATACCGGCTGCGGCTTCCTGAACCATATGCTCACCCTCTTTGCCAAGCACGGCCGGTTCGATCTCGCCGTCAAATGCGCGGGAGATACCGATGTGGATGACCACCACACCGTGGAGGACATCGGCATCGCCCTCGGCCAGGCGTTTTCCATCGCCCTGGCGGATAAGCGCGGCTGCGTGCGCTACGGCAGCATGCTGCTCCCCATGGATGAGGCGCTGATCCTCTCGGCGGTGGACCTCTCCGGCAGGGGCTTCCTCGCCTACGATGCGAATATCCCTACCGAGAAGGTGGGCTCCTTCGATACCCAGCTCGCCGGGGAATTCTGGATCGCCTTCGACCGAAACTGCAGTTGCACCCTGCACATCCGCCAGCTGGCGGGCAGCAATTCCCACCACATCATCGAGGGCATGTTTAAGTCTGTGGCAAGGAGCCTGAAACAGGCCGTGGCCATCGAAGCGGGCTTTGCCAATGAAATTCCCTCCACGAAGGGGGTACTGTGATGCTCGCCATCGTGGATTACGGCGTGGGAAACCTCTTTTCCCTGAAGAGCAGCTTTGCCGCCATCGGCGTGGAAGCCGTGGTCAGCAGCGATCCGGAGGTGATCAGGTCTGCGGAGCGCATCGTGCTCCCCGGCGTGGGCGCGTTTGAGGATGCGGCCAAGAAGCTCCGGAACAGCGGCCTGGCGGAGGTGGGTGTCCAGGAAGCGAAGAAGGGCAAGCCGCTGCTGGGCATCTGCCTCGGCATGCAGCTGCTCTTTGATAAGAGCTATGAATACGGCGAGCACGCGGGCCTCGGCCTCATTCCCGGCAATGTGCGGCCCATCGCCGGTGTGATTCCCCCGGATTATAAAATTCCCCACATCGGCTGGAACGCCCTGAAACTGGCCGCAAATCCCCTCTGGAAGTACATCCGGGAGGGCGATTATGTCTACTTCGTGCACTCCTTCTACGCGGCGGACTGCGATGAATCCGTCATCGCCTCCGCCGAATACGGCGCGCCCCTCACTGCGGCCGTGGCCCGGAACAATGTGTACGGCTGCCAGTTCCACCCGGAAAAGAGCGGCAATGTGGGGCTGAATATCCTGCGCGCATTCTGCGAAACGGAGGGATAGCCTATGATTATCTATCCTGCAATCGATTTATATGAGGGCAAGGCCGTGCGCCTGTTCAAGGGCGATTATGCCCGGATGACTGTGTACAGCGAAAATCCGCCGGAGATCGGCCGGGATTTCGCCGCCCAGGGAGCGAAGCGCATCCACATCGTGGACCTTGAGGGAGCCAAGCTCGGAACCACCCCGAATCTTGAAACCGTGTGCGCCATCAAGAAGGAATCCGGCCTGTTCTGCGAAATCGGCGGCGGCGTGCGCAGCATGGATGTTGTGCGGCGCTACATCGATGCCGGCGTCGACCGGGTCATCCTCGGCACTGCGGCGGTGGAAAATCCCGAATTTGCCAGGGCGGCAGTGCGGGAATTCGGTGAAAAGATCGCTATCGGCGTGGATATCAGGGATGGCTTTGTGGCCGTAAAGGGCTGGACGGAAAAATCCGCCCTCAATGCCTTTGATTTCTGCGCGGATATGGAAGCGATCGGCGTCCGCACCCTCATCTGCACCGATATTTCCCGCGATGGCGCAATGCAGGGCACGAACGTGCCCCTCTACCAGCAGCTCTCCGAAAAATTCAGCATGGATATCATCGCCTCCGGCGGCGTTTCCTCCCTGGAGGATGTAAAGGCCCTCACAGCCATGAATATCCATGGCGCGATCATCGGCAAGGCATATTACACCGGGGCGATCTCGCTCCGGGAGGCAATCGAGGTGGCAAAATGATTACCAAGCGCATCATTCCCTGCCTGGACGTGCGGGATGGCCGCGTGGTGAAGGGCGTGAACTTCCAGGGACTGGCGGACGTCTCCTCCCCCGTGGAGCTGGCCAAATATTACAGCGAAAACGGCGCGGATGAACTGGTTTTCTATGATATTACCGCCTCCGCCGAGGGCCGCAGGCTATTCACGGACATTCTGACGCAGGTGGCCTCTCAGGTGTTCATCCCCCTGACGGTGGGCGGCGGCATCCGCACGCTGGAGGACTTCGACCGCGTGCTGAAATGCGGCGCGGACAAGGTGAGCGTCAACTCCGGCGCCATCGCCGACCCCGGTATCATCGCCGCGGCGGCGAAAAAGTACGGCGACCAGTGCGTGGTGCTGTCAGCGGATATCAAGCGGGTGGACGGACAGTTTCAGGTCTTTGCCAAGGGCGACCGGGAGAATACCGGTATGGAGGCAATCAGCTGGATCAAGAAGTGCGTGGACCTGGGTGCCGGGGAGATCGTGGTGAATTCCATTGACACCGACGGCGTCAAGAGGGGCTTCGACCTGCCCATGCTGGAAGCCGTCTGCGATGCGGTCAGTGTGCCTGTTATCGCCTCCGGCGGTGCCGGAAAGATCGATGATTTTATCACCCTGTTCCAGCAGCTGCCCAAAGTGGATGCCGGTCTTGCGGCCTCTATTTTCCACTTGGGCGAGGTGAAGATCGCCGACCTGAAGGCTGAAATGGCAAAGAATAAGATCCCCACCAGACTTTGAGGTTAAAAAATGATCGATATTGAAAAACTGAAATTTGACGAAAAGGGTCTGATCCCGGCCATCGTGGTGGATGCCATCACAAAGCGGGTGCTGACCCTGGCCTATATGAACCGGGAGAGCCTTCAGATCTCCATGGAAAAGGAACTGACCTGCTTCTTCAGCCGGTCCCGGCAGGAACTGTGGCTGAAGGGGGAGACCAGTGGCAATTACCAGCACATTGTCTCCATCACCGCAGACTGCGACGGTGATGCCCTGGTGGTGATGGTGGAGCCGGAGGGCCCTGCCTGCCATCTGGGCACGGAATCCTGTTTTGAATACCCGGTATACCAAAGCGAAACAAGACGGGAATTTTCCTATGAGGGTCTGATGAAGCTCATCGAAGGCCGCAAAACCGACCGGAAGGAAGGCTCATACACCACCTATCTGTTCGACAAGGGACTGGACAAGATCCTGAAGAAGGTGGGTGAGGAATCTACGGAGGTCATCATCGCCGCCCATGCAAAGGATAAGAAGGAGACGGTCTATGAGATCGCCGACCTTGCCTACCATGTGATGGTACTGATGATCGAACAGGGAATTTCTCTGGAGGATATTCACCGGGAATTGGCCTCCCGACATGTAATTGACCACAAAATCAAGCAGGAAAAAATGACAGAATAAGGAAGAGGAGGCAGAAGCCTCCTCTTGTTTTTAACCCCAAAAGGTGGTATGATTTATAAATCTTTGACAAAAACAGGCAATAAAAAATCTTTGTATCGAATATATCGATAAATGCTATAAGAAATATAATAAATGGAAGAAGCCTATACTGTTTATTGATATATAAAATAAACCTATTGCATTTTTTGATAAACTTCGCTATAATATACCCGAATTATGGAGAGAAAAAGGACGGTATGTCATTATGGATTTTCGGCAGCTTGAGGCATTTATTGCCACAGTCGATCATCAAAGTTTTTCAGCAGCCGCGGAAGCGCTGTATTTGTCCCAGCCCACCATCAGCTCCTACATCCATTCGCTGGAGCGGGAACTGAACACCCAGCTGATCCGCCGCACCACCAAAAAGTTTGAGGTGACGGTGAACGGCCAGCAGCTTTATGAATATGCGGTTGCCCTGCTTCGCCTGCAGCAGAAAGCCATCACGGAGCTTTCCAACACCGGCGTGAAGGAGCTGCATATCGGCACCTCTTCCGTTCCCGGCCAGTGCATTCTGCCCCGGGTTCTGGCGGGTTACCGCAAGGAAGCTCCCGAGGTCAATGCCTTTGTGACCCATTCTGACTCCATGGACATTATCCAGCAGGTTGAAAACGGTACGCTGGATGTGGGTCTTGTTGGCAGAAAAACAGAAGGAAACTGTGTTTTTGAATCCATTGCCACCGATGAACTGGTGATCGCGGCCCCCAACAATGCCTACTTCCGGGAGAAGTACGGTGAAACTGTGGATCTGAAGGAACTGCTGAAAGAACCCTTCATCATGCGCACCGAGCAGTCCGGCACCCAGTATGAGGCCGAGCAGCTGCTGCAGACGCTGGGCCTGTCCGAAAAGGATCTGCAGATCGTGGCGAAGGTCAATGATGCCCATGCCCTGCAGAACTATGTGATTCAGGGCCTTGGCATTTCTCTGGTATCCCACCGGATGGTGAAGGCGGAGGCCCAGCGGGGCAAGCTGCTGATCTTCCCTCTGGGTGAGTATGCCCGGCAGCGGAACTTCTATCTGGTATTCCAGGAAGGTCCCTATCTTCCCAAGTCTGCCATTGCGTTCATCCGCTACATCCGTGAACTTTCCAATAAAAAAGATTTATAACTTCCCCCTCCTGATATACAAAGCGGGCTGCCTTTCAAAAGAGACAGCCCGCTTTGTATGTTTATGAAAGCAATAAAAAATGGGCTGTCCCCGGAGGGACAGTCCATACAGGATACTCGGTTAAAATTCGTCCACGACATCATAGCTCAGACCGTTCCAGATGGCAGGACGGGTTTTGCAATGATGCAGCTGAGCGATAAAATCTTCCGTGGTGGTCACCATTTCCGGCAGGAAGGTGACGTATTTGCCGATCTGTTTTTCCACATGGGCATCGCTGGCGCCGATGGCCTGCAGGCCCAGTTCGCGGCAGTACCGCAGGGCAGTGCGGTTGGCTTCCAGACTGGTGCTGCCATTGAGAACCTCCACGCCGTGAAGGCCCCTGACCCTGCGCAGATTGTCTTCCAGTCCGCGGTTGTTGTTTCGGAAGGGATGGCAGGAGACACAGAAGCCGCCGGACTTATTCACATGGTCAATGAAATCCTGCGCATCGATCCGGTGGTCGGGATAGGAG
>JAFUPT010000143.1 GCA_017481065.1 Clostridia bacterium
CTGGACATCACGCCGGCCTTCCTGGCCAATGCCCTGGGCGCCATGGTCTACGGCCCTGTGGTCGGCGCGCTGGGCGCCGTCGTCTCCGATGTGCTGGGCGTTCTGCTCCGGGGCGACACCTACTTCCTGCCCTATGTGCTGACGGAGATCTCCGGCACCATGATTTTCGCCCTGTTCTTCTACCGCCAGAAGATCACCCCCACCCGGGTGGTGCTCAGCCGCTTCTGCATCTGTCTGTTCGTGAATATCCTCTTGCAGACCCCCATTGATATGCTGTATCAGTATGTGTACTACGGCTATGCCAATGTGGTGATCACCGTGCCCCGGATCTTCAAGAACCTGTTCATGTTCCCCCTGGAGAGCGTGGTGCTGACCGTGTTCCTGAACGCCATGCAGCCCATCACCTACCGGATGAAGCTGACCTACAACCCCGATGCCAAGCTGTCCTTCACCAAAAAGCAGGTGGTGCTGCTGGTCTGCCTGGTGCTGGTGGGCATCGCCAGCGTGTTCGCCTACCTGCCCATGCACTATCAGAACAATTCCCTGTCCGCCTCCTACTCCATCGACGAGCGGATCGCGGCCAACAGCTCCATGGAGCCCATCGTGAAGGACAACACCGACGATTGGGACGACACCACCCTGATGACCTGTGTGGAGTCCGCCTACGGCAAGTTTATGAGCGACGAGATCACCTACAACGTGGCCGTCTACACCGTGGCCGAGGGCACCGAGATGAATGACGACATCTGGAAGCTCAGCAAGTCCAAGGCCGCCGCCCACGAGGCGCTGACGAGAGTGGCCACCGCAAAGATCGTGGTCAACGACAAGACCGGCGAGACCCTCAGCTTTGAGATTCAGAACGAACAATAACCCGAAGGGGCAGGGCTTGACCCTGCCCCCTTTTTAAGGAGACAATCGCTATGATGACCGTACAACAGGCAACCGATTACATCCACAGCAAATTCCGCAAAGGGGCAAAGCCCGGTCTGCACCGGATCCGGGAGCTGCTGGCACTGCTGGGGAACCCGGAGAAGGGACTGAAGTTCGTCCACATCGCCGGCACCAACGGCAAGGGCTCCACAGCCGCCATGACTGCCTCCATCCTGAACCGGGCAGGCTATAAAGCAGGCCTGTTCACCTCCCCCTTCATCTACCGGTTCCACGAGCGGATCCAGCTGGCCGGCGAGCAGATCGCCGATGCCGATCTTGTGGATGTTGTGGAGTATGTGCAGGGCTTCGCCGAGACCATGTCCGAGCCCCCCACGGAGTTTGAGCTGGTCTGCGGCATCGCAATGGAATATTACAAGCGCAAGCAGGCGGACATCATCGTGCTGGAGGTGGGTATGGGCGGATTACGCGATGCCACCAACGCCATCGAGGCCCCGGAGGTGGCCGTGATCACCAACATCGGTCTGGATCATACGGACGCTCTGGGAAATACTCTGGAGGAGATCGCCGCCCACAAGGCAGGCATCATCAAGCCCGGCTGCGCCGCCGTCACCTACCGGGGAAGCGCCGGCGTGGAGGCCGTCTACGAGAATATCTGCGCAGAGCTGGGCGTGCCCCTGTACAAGGCAGACTTCGATACGCTGGTGCGCAGGTCCCACTCTCTGGAAGGACAGACCTTCGACTGCGGAGATCGGAAGGACCTGTTCCTGCCCCTGTTGGGCGACCATCAGATGTACAACGCCTCCGTGGTGCTGAGCATAGCCGATGCCCTGATCAGCCGGGGCTGGCAGATTACCGAGGAACACATCCGTCAAGGCATTGCCACCGTAAGCTGGCCGGGACGGTTCGACATCGTGAGCCGGGACCCCCTGTTCATCATCGACGGCGGCCACAACCCCCAGTGCATTGAGGCGCTGGTGAAGAACATCGTGGACTATCTCTCCGGCCGCCGGGTCATCGCCCTCACCGGCGTGCTGGCGGACAAGGACTACGGCCAGATGTTCCGGCCTGTGATGGGCCTTGTGGAGCGGTTCGTCTGCGTCACCCCCGATTCTCCCAGAAAGCTGGTGGCGAAGCTCCTGGCAGAATATCTGCGCAATAACGGTGCCGAGGCCGAGGGCTTCGACACCATGACAGAGGGTGTCAGAAAAGCGGTGGAGCTGGCAGGGAAGGATGGCGTGGTGCTGTGCTTCGGTTCCCTGTATTCCATCGGCTCCATCCGGGATGCAATGCTGGAACTCAAGGCGGCAAACTGAATATCATGCGCATAAAGCAACGCCCTTCCAAACGGAAGGGCGTTGCTTTATGCTTCGGGTTCCGGCGTGGTTTCCGGGTCGGCCGGGACCTCCGGTTCGGGCGTTGCCTCCGGCTCCGCGCCGCAGGAATCGTGGCTCATGCCCATGCCGCATTCGACGCAGTGCAGGCCGCAAGTCTTCATCTGGCACTGGAACTTGGTTCTGCCGCAGCCGGGGCAGCTGAGCTTGGTGATATGGGGCTCGTAATTGCCGTTCACCGTGCAGGCATGGTGGGGTTCGCAGCTGTCGACGCCCAGGAGCTTGGAAATCTTGCCGTGGAAGCCCTCGATGCCGTCGCAGGCGTAGTGCCTTCCGCAGTTTTCTTTATTGTGCGCCTCTCCATTGCAGATGTACTGGGAGCAGTTGCCGCAGAGGCTGTGTTCCTGGGAATTGAAGCCATCCGCCGCGGTATTTTCGCCGCAGCCGGGGCAGAGCTCAAAGCACTTGCTGTGGTCGTGGCCGTCGCAGGCGTAGAGGCCGCAGTCCAGCTGGGAGTGGGCGGTGGTGTTCCCACCCGCAGAGATATCTATATTCACCAGGCAGCGGGCGTGTCCGCAGGCGGCGAAGGATTTGTGGTCGGCGGGGGTCAGAATGGTGTTCCCGGACACGGTGATGTCGGCGCAGACGTCCAGAACGCAATTGGGGCAGCGGCCGTGCTCGCCCACGCAGCTGTACTGGCCGCAGCTGGTATGAATAGCGTGCTCCTCGGCGACATAATCTTCACTGTTTACGTTCTCGCCGCAGCCGGGGCAGGGCTCGGTGCACTTGGCGTGGTCATGGCCGTCGCAGGCGTAGCGGCCGCATTCCAGCAGGGCGTGTACCTGCTCGCCGTCGCCGTAGTGGGTGGCGTAGTTTACCACGCAGCGCAGGTGTCCGCAGGGGGCATAGTTGGTATGGTCTTCAGGGAAGATGGTTACGGTCCAGGGGTTGGAATAAGTGGTGCATACCGCCAGACCGCAATGGGCGCAGTCGTCGTGGTTGCCAACACAGCTATATCTGTTGCAGGTATGCCTGCCATGGATGTAGAGATCAAAATCCGGGTCGCAAATGTAGATTTCGCCGCAGGCGGGGCAGGGAGCATGTTTCGTAGGAACATAATCTTCGGCATTCACATCCGCGCCGCAGGCGGGGCAGGGTTCGATGCAATCGCTGTGATCCTCACCGTTGCAGAGATAATCGCCGCAGACGCACTTGTTGTTGTGCACATTGCCGGTTTCGGTGCAGAGCCAGTGGCCGCAGTAGCCGACGACATGGTTTTCGATGTTGTAATCCGCGCTCAGCGGGCTCACGCCGCAGGTGAGGCAGGGATAGGCGAGGGAAACGGTGGCGGGCACGCGGGTTTCGCTGCCGTTTGCCGGGACCGCAAGCTCGATCTCCATGGGAACGAGCGCAGGATCAATTTCCGCACCGTTGGTTCCCAACAGGTTTCCGTTTTTGTCCAGCACGGTGATTTCCGCTGCGGATGCGGCGGAGACGGTAAATCCGCTCTCCGTGCAGGCGAAGCTCAGGCCGAGATCTTCTGCATCTTCGGAAACCGTAACGCCCAGCAGCGCGGGCGCTTCCTCCGCAGCATGGATGGTGAGCAGCATGCTCTCCGCGCCGGAGGCGTCGTAGCAGCGCAGCAGGTAATCGCCGCTCTCTTCCAGGCGCAGCCAGCTCCAGCCGGAAGCAACGCTTGCGCCCTCGGGCTGGGAAACGATTTCGTAATTTGCGATTTCACCAAAGCTGGCCGTGGGATAAAAGCGGGTGTTCAGCGGCAGGGTGATTTCCTGCGTGGCAGCACTCTCCGCCAGAGCAAGGCCCGCGCAGAGGAGCAGCAGTGCGGTCAATAGGGCGAGGATTTTTTTCATGTATTCAACCTCCTGGAATTAAAGATTAATCCTTGGATTATGGAAGTATTTTACCACAGGCCAAAGCGGTTTGTAAATTATTCCGAACAAAAAAGAGCCGCTGCAAACGGCTCAAAATTGTGGCGCAGTTTATTTCATATACTTGTCAATTGCCTGGCAGAGGTCGTCAATGGCCTTCTGGTCGCCCTCCTGCGCGGCGTCGATGATGCAGTGCTTCAAATGATCCTGCAGGATGATTTTACCGGTGTTATCGATGGCGCTGCGCACTGCGGCGATCTGCACCAGAACCTCCGAGCAGTCCCGGCCCTCCTCCACCATGCGGCGCACGGACTGCAGATGCCCGATGGCCCGGGAGAGGCGGTTGAGCACGGCGCGGGTGTGCTCGTGGCTGTGGGTATGGCCGTGGGAATGGCTGTGACTGTGGTCATGTTCATGGCTGTGGCTGTCATCGTGGCTGTGTTCAATGCCCAGCCTGTGCATCAGCTCATGGGCCTCCTCGGCGCTGGGAATATCGTGCATATGCGTATCCTGCATGGTGTTCACCTCGCTTATGCTTCTATTCTACCCGAATGTACGGCAGAATGCAAGCCGCCCGGGGGGATAAGTTTTTTGCGCGCCTGTTTCGGCATTCCCGGCGCGGTTTATATAAAAAGTGCCGGGGAACATCCCCCTCCCCGGCTTTGACAAACGCGCGTGCATGCGGTATAATCTTAGCAGAATACCGCAATGATGCATTTAAGGAGAATTCAAACATGAACGAACATGAATATATGCATGCCCACGGCATCGAGCACAGCCACGACCATGCCCATGAGGACCACCATCACGAGCACGGCCACGAGCATCCCCATCACCACCACGATGGAGACCACCATCACCACGACCATGACCACGGCCACTGCCATGAGGGCTGCGGCCACGATTGCCATGGCTGCGCTTCCGCAGACCCGAAGGCCGAGCTGATCGCCCTGATGAAGTACATGGTGGGCCACAACGCCGCCCACGCCAACGAACTGGCCCAGCTGGCCGGAAAGCTGAAGGACATGGGCGAAACCGTTGCATACGACCAGGTTATGCTTGCCGTTTCTGATTTCGAGAAGGGCAATATGCGCCTCTCCACCGTGCTGGCCGCGCTGAACGCTTAAGGCTCCGCCTTAAGAATCCGCCAAGGGACGCTGTCCCTTGGAACCCTGCCAGGGGAAATGATTTCCCCTGGACCCCTCTGAAAGGCAAATCGTGCCCGGAGCGGGCACGATTTGCAGGAACAATGAAGAATGGAAGTTCAGGAGGATATTATGTGCCTTTCCACCGTATACACCAATGAAAAGACGCCGGAAAACGTGGTTCTGGGCAATGTTATGCTCATCACCTGTGAAAACGGCGTAGTCACCCTTACGGACATCATGGGCCGCGAAGCGAAGGTTGAGGGGGAAATCCTCTCCGCAGACCTCACCGGCGGCACCGTCGTTTTGAAGACAAAGGCTTCTTAACCCATACCGGTCCCGCGCGGGGCCGGTATTTTCAATTTGCATTTCGGGAGGTAAAATATGCCCCTTTATGAAGTTGTGCGCGAAATTGAAAACAATTGCTCCCGCAACCAGATGCGGGATGTGTTCTTCGATGAAATTGAAACCGATGATCCGCTGCAGGCGGTGCGGGACCTTTTGAAGGACGAGAAGAATCCCGGCCTCACCCTTGAGGAGCATGCAGACGGCAGCATTACTGTCTATGCCGATTGTTCCGGCATCCCCCAGCGCTTTCTCTTCACGAAAATTTGACGCAAATCTGTTTAAAACCGAAATCACAATGCTTGCATATTCATAAATTTTGTGCTATTATTAAATGGTGTAATAAGGTGAGCACAGCTATGCCGGTATGCAGGCGGCGTTTCCTTATCTGAATCATTCAAGACTTTTTCACGGCATGGGCAAAGCGCCGTGGAAGAATTGGGAGAAGAAAATGACACACACCATCGCAGTTGCCGGCAAGGGCGGCGTCGGTAAGACGACCACCTGCGGCATGCTCATCCAATACCTGGTTGATAACGACAAGACCCCGGTTCTCGTGGTGGATGCGGATGCAAATTCCAACCTGAACGAGGTGCTGGGCGTGGAAGTGGAAACCACGCTGGGCGATATCCGCGAGGAGATGGCCCGGGCCGAGATGATGAAGAACAGCCCCATTCCCGCCGGCATGACCAAGGCCGACTACGCCGAAATGAAGTTCAATTCCGCCCTGGTGGAAGAGGATGATTTCGATATGCTGGTCATGGGCCGCACCCAGGGCAAGGGCTGCTATTGCTACGTCAACGGCGTTCTCAAATCCCAGGTAGATAAATATTGCAACAACTACCGCTATGTGGTGATCGACAATGAAGCGGGCCTGGAGCACATCTCCCGCGGCACGCTGCCCCATGTCGATACCCTGCTGCTCATCAGCGATTGCTCCCGCCGCGGCATCCAGGCTGTGGCCCGCATCGCGGAAATGGTGCGCGAGCTTGAGCTCAAGCCCGCCGCCATGAAACTTATCGTCAACCGTGCACCCGGCGGAAAGCTGAATGCCGCGGTTCTCGAAGAGATAGAGAAGTACAACCTGGACCTGGTAGGCGTTCTCCCGCAGGACGAAACCGTTTACGAATACGACTGCGAGGGTAAGCCCAGCGCCAAAGTCCCGCAGGACAACCCGGTCAAGGTTGCGCTCGGTTCCATCATGAAGACTCTTGGACTGTAAAGAATGAACTTAGGGGGATACGATTATGGCTTTTAATCCTAAGAAGCAGGCATACAACGCTTCCATCAATGCCGTCACTCTCGGCACTGGTGAGAAGAGCATCGTTGTCGGCGGTGAGAACGTCTTCCCGTTCTACACCTTTGACGCACCGATCGCCAATGCGCCTAAGATCGCTATCGAGATCAGCGATAAGGGCATGGCCGCACTCCAGACTCCCGGCATGAAGGCTGCCTTCGAAGGCTGCGCCACCGTTGCCGACATGGCCAAGAAGGCCGAGGAGATCGAGGGCGTTTCCGCTGTTTGCCTGTACTTTGAGAGCGCAGATCCCAACGGCGACAACATGTCCGTTGAAGAATGCGTGGAAATCGCCAAGGCCGCTGCCGATGCAACCGCCCTGCCGATCATCATCATGGGCTGCAAAAACGTTGAGAAGGACGCAGAAATCTTCTCCAAGGTTTCTGAGGCTCTCCAGGGCAAGAACATCGTTGTTCTGGCCGCTCGCGAAGAGAACTACAAGACCGTCGGCGCAGCCGCCGGCATGGCCTACAACCAGAAGGTTGGCGCCGAATCCGCAGTGGACATCAACCTGGCAAAGCAGCTGAACGTTCTGCTGGGCCAGCTGGGCGTTCCCGCTCAGAGCGTTGTGATGAACCTTGGTTCCTCCTGCGCCGGCTATGGCTACGAATACCTCTCCTCCACCCTTGACCGCGTAAAGGCCGCCGCACTGGCTCAGAACGATGCCCAGCTGCAGATGCCCATCGTGACCCCGATCTCCACCGAGACCTGGAACGTCAAGGAAGCCATGCTGTCTGAAGAAGAAGCTCCGGAATGGGGCAGCGTTGAAGAGCGCGGCATCGAGATGGAAATCACCACCGCAGCAGCTTGCCTGACCAGCGGCACTGATCTCGTCATCATGAAGCATCCTGCCGCAATCAAGACGATTGTACAGTTCATCGACAGCCTGATGTAAGCTGGGAAGGGAGATAAATCACTATGGCACTCAAAGGTCTTGATATTTTTAAGCTGACTCCTAAGAAGAATTGTAAGGAATGCGGCAACCCCACTTGCATGGCTTTCGCTATGAAGGTTGCCCAGGGCGCAGTTTCCATCGATAAGTGCCCCTACATGTCCGAAGAAGCACTGGCCACCCTGTCCTCCGCCACTGCTCCCCTGATGAAGACCATCACCGTCGGCGCCGGCGCCAACGAGCACAAGCTGGGCGGCGAAACTGTGATGTTCCGTCATGAGAAGACCCTCGTCAACAAGAACCTGTTCGCTGGCACCCTGTGCTCCTGCATGTCCGCCGACGAGGTCGACGCTGCAATCGCTGAGATCAAGAAGATCGACTACGAGCGCATCGGCGAGCGCGAATATGTGGAATTCCTGTTCCTGAACTACGCTGGCAACGGCGCAGACAAGTATGTTGAGCTGGTGAAGAAGGCTGCCGAGGCCGACCGCGCCCTCATCCTGAACTGCTGCGATGTTGAAGTTGCCAAGGCTGCTCTGGAAGTTTGCAAGGCTGGCAAGCCCATCCTGAATGGCGCTGACAAGGCCAACGCAGCTGAAATGAACGCAGTTGCCACCGCCGCAGGCGTCACCCTGGGCGTTTCCGGCGAAAGCATCGAAGAAATCTACGAGACCGTGAAGACTCTTGAAGCCGCAGGCAACAAGAACCTGGTCATCGACGTAACCGGCAAGGACGCCAAGGAAACCCTGAAGAATGCAGTTCTGGTTCGCCGCACTGCTCTGAAGGCCGAGGACCGCACCTTCGGTTATCCCTCCATCGTAAATATCAACAAGCTGGCTGAAGGCGATATGCACATGCAGACCGCTCTGGCCTCCATGTTCACCGTGCGCTACGGCTCCATCCTCGTCATGGGCGGCATGACCTATGCTGAGGCACTGGCTCTGTACGGCCTGCGCCAGAACATCTACACCGACCCGCAGAAGCCCATGAAGGTTGAAGCCAAGATCTACCCGCTCAACGGCGCCGACGAGAACAGCCCCTGCGCCCTGACCGTAGACTTCGCCCTCACTTACTTCCTGGTTTCCGGCGAGCTCGAGCGCTCCAACCAGCCTGTCAACCTGATCATCACCGATGCATCCGGTATGTCCGTTCTGACTGCATGGGCCGCAGGCAAGCTGTCCTCCGGTTCCATCAAGAAGACCTTCGACGAGCTGGACATCGCCAACAAGATCAAGAACCGCACCCTGATCATCCCCGGCAAGGTTGCCGTTATGAAGGGCGACATTCAGGACAAGCTGCCTGAGTGGAACGTAGTTGTAGGTCCCCAGGAAGCAGTTCAGCTGCCCAAGTACATGAAGAACAAGGAATACGAAGAGGCCGCCAAGGCTGCCGCAGCCGCCAACGCTGCCAAGGCCGAAACCGCAGCCGCAGCCGCAGCTGTGCCGGAGCTCTCCTTCGAAGAAATCCTTGCCACCAAGGTTCCGAAGATCGAAGTTGTGGATATGGGCGTTACCTACAAGGGCAACAATCCCGAATCCCAGACCTTCGTTACCATCGGCGAGCGCA
Organism: Clostridia bacterium; assembly: GCA_017481065.1. The sequence continues at coordinate 9,357 of JAFUPT010000143.1, forward strand.
TCCACTGCATCGCCCCCACCATCCGCAAGGCTATGGACGAGCGCGATCCCGCTCCCATCCTCAAGCGTGCTGCTGAGCAGATCGCTGCCGGCGCTACCTACCTCGACGTCAACATCGGCCCTGCCGAGTCTGATGGTCCGGAGCGCATGATGTGGGCAGTCAAGCTCCTGCAGGAAAACTTCAACAATGTACCGCTGGCTCTGGATACCGCCAACATGAAGGCCATCGAAGCCGGTATCAAGGTTTACAACCGCGCCAACGGCAAGCCGATCGTAAACTCTGCTGACGCAGGTTCCCGTATCGACTTCATCAACCTGGCTGCTGCCAACGACGCCATCGTATTCGCCCTCTGCTCTGCCGACGGTATCGCAAAGGACAACGAAGAGCGCATGAAGCACTGCCACAACATGCTCGAGCGCGGCCTCGGCCTTGGCATGACCTCCGATGACCTGTGGTTCGACCCGCTGTTCCTGGTTGTAAAGGGCATGCAGGACAAGCAGATGGATGTTCTCAACGCCATCAAGATGTTCGCCGACGAAGGCCTCAAGTCCACCGGCGGCCTGTCCAACAACTCCAACGGCGCTCCCAAGCATGTGCGTCCCATCATGGACAGCACCCTGGTTGCAATGTGCATGATGCAGGGCCTGACCTCCGCGATCGTCAACCCGAACGACCAGCGCCTGATGGAAACCATCAAGACCTGCGATATCTTCAAGAACCACACCCTGTACTCCGACTCCTATCTGGAGATCTAAGTCCTGGGCGCGGAAAACTCCCGCAACCAACAGGCCGGCTGAGCAATCAGCCGGCCTGTTTTCCTTCGCGGATTTTTATTTACAAGACGTTGTTGATTGCTCCACAAAAATTACATCTTGCTTATAATTCTTGTAAAAAAGTAATTGTAATTGCGACGGGAATGTGGTATAATAGCTTTGTTCATTAAGCAGAAGGGAAGGAATGCTTCCCTTTCTGTATGCAAATCCAAAAGGGTCGGCCCTTTATTCGTTCTTACAGAACGAATAAACCCACCTTCACATCGTGTTTTGCTCCTCCTTCGGGGGAGTGAGATAAATTAAAGGAGGTTTATACCTATGAAGAAACTTCTTGCACTCATCATGGCAGCTATCCTGGTGCTCTCCTGCGTTCCCGCAATGGCGGAAGGCTGGGAGATCGTTGTTGTACCGAAGGATGCTTCCAACCCCTGGTTCGTTCGCATGAAGACCGGCGTTGACGAGTACGCCGCAGCCCACACTGAAGACACCATCTACCAGAAGGGCACCGCCGAAATCGACGCTACCCTGCAGGCTCAGCTGGTTCAGGACCTGGTAGCACAGGGCGTTGACGCAATCTGCGTTGTTCCGGTTGACATCGAGTCCATCGAGCCCGCCCTCAAGGCCGCTCGCGAAGCAGGCATCGTAGTTATCGCTCACGAAGGCGCAGCCCTCGAGAACGTAGACTATGATATCGAAGCCTTCAACAACGAGCTCTACGGCGCATTCATCATGGACAACCTGGCCGCCGCCATGGGCGAAGAAGGCCTCTACACCACCATGGTTGCCGACCTGACCAACGGCTCCCACAATGAATGGGCAGACGGCGGCGTGAAGCAGGCAACTGAAGCCTATCCCAACATGACCCTGCTCGAGGCTGAGCCCCGCGTAGAATCCCACGACAACGGCGATACCGCCTACAACGTAGCCAAGGAGCTCTTCAAGAAGTATCCCGACCTGAAGGGCATCATGGGCACCTCTTCCTTCGACGCACCCGGCGTTGCCCGCGCTATCGAAGAGCTGGGCCTCTCCGGCAAGGTATTCACCGCTGGTACCGGCATGCCCGGTGACAACGCTGAGCTGCTCAAGTCCGGCGCTGTTCAGTACCTGACCCTGTGGGATCCCGCACTGGCAGGCCAGGCCATGGTTGCTCTTGCTCAGATGATCCTCAACGGCGAAGAAATCGCTGCTCCCCTGAACCTGGGCGTAGAGGGCTACGAAGCTCTCGAGTTCAAGGCCGGTTCTGAAACCGTTCTGGAAGGCCAGGGCTGGATCACCATCACCGCCGAGAACGTAGATTCCTTCGGCTTCTAATTTCCCGGTATCTAAGTGCGGGGAGTCTTATGGCTCCCCGCAAGCTTTGTACAAGCGGCGATTCATTCGGCAGCTATGCCTTGGGGCAAATGTTCTGCCGGATGAAGCGTCGCTTGACAATATGAATTCCGGCGGGTTTTCCCGCCGCAAGGAGGATTCAGACCATGTCCGAGTATTTGCTCAGAGCCGTGGATATCAGCAAATCGTTCGGCGCCGTGCAGGCGCTGCAGGGCGTTACGCTGGAAATCAAACCCGGCGAAATCCATTGCCTCGCAGGCGAAAATGGCTGCGGCAAATCTACCATTATCAAGGTTATCTGCGGCGTTCATAAGCCGGATGGCGGCCATATTGAATTCGCTGGCAAGGAATATACTTCCATCACTCCCCTGGAATCCATCAATATGGGTATCCAGGTTATCTATCAGGATTTCTCCATCTTCCCGAACCTCACGGTGATGGAAAACCTGGCCTTCAACACCGAGCTGGCCGCCGGCCACAAGTTCGTCAACAAGCGCCGCATGCGCGAGATCGCGAAGGAAGCCCTCTCCAAGATCAATTTTGATATGGAGCTGGACCGCCTCGTCGGCTCCCTCACCGTGGCTGAAAAGCAGATGGTTGCCATCTGCCGCGCGCTGATGTTCAATGCCAAGCTCATCATCATGGATGAGCCCACCACTGCCCTGACCAAGAAGGAAGTAAAGGCCCTGTTCGAGATCATCAAGAAGCTCCAGGCGCAGGGCATCGCCATCCTCTTCGTCAGCCATAAGCTCGATGAGGTGTTCGAAATTTCGGAACGCTTCTCCATCATGCGAAGCGGCAAGATGGTTGCCACCGGCAATACTGCCGATCTGGATGATAAGAAGTTCTCTTACTACATGACCGGCCGCGAATTTGACAACGAGCCCTTCAAGCCCAGCTATGAAAGCAAGGAAAATGTGCTCGAAGTCAAGAATCTCACACTGGAAGGCTGCTTTGAAGACATCTCCTTCAACCTGCGCCGCGGCGAGATTCTGGGCATCACCGGCCTTCTGGACTCCGGACGCACGGAGCTCGCCCTTTCCATGTTTGGCCTGCGCAAGGCTACCAGCGGCCAGATTCTGAAGGACGGCAAGGCAGTTACCATCGCTTCTCCCCGGGACGCCATCGCCAGCGGCATCGGCTTTGTGCCGGAGGACCGCCTGAGCGAGGGCCTGTTCCTCACCCAGTCCATTGCGGATAACATCATCATTTCTGAGATTGATCACCTCACCAAGGGCGCAGGCGTGCTCAACCGCAAGCAGTGCCAGGAGGAGATCGATAAGTGGGTAAAGGATCTGGCCATCAAGACGCCCGATCCGCAGAACGCCTGCACCACCCTTTCCGGCGGCAACCAGCAGAGAATCGTGCTGGCCAAGTGGCTGGCATGCAAGCCGGATGTGCTCGTTCTCAATGGTCCCACCGTCGGCGTTGATATCGGCTCCAAGCATGATATCCATGCCATCCTGCAACGCCTGGCAAACCAGGGCATGGCAGTGATCATCATCTCCGATGACCTGCCGGAGGTTCTGGAAAACTGCTCCAACCTGCTGGTTATGAAAAAGGGCAAGATTGTTGCCGAACTGGATCCCGCCGAGACCGATGAATCCATCGTGCTCTCGCACATGATGTAAGGAGGGTTTGTGCATGAATGTGAAAAAATCTCTCCGCAAGCTGACCAGCAGAAGCGAGTTTTATATCTTGCTGGTTTTCATTGCACTCTGCCTGCTGATTGAAATCCGCTCGCACCAGTTCTTTACCCCCAACAACATCGTTGATATCCTCAGTGCGCTGGTTGTTCCCGGCATCTTTGCCATCGGCGAGTTCATGGTGATCGTGTCCGGCGGCTTTGATGTATCCTTCCCGGCGCTGGCTTCCCTCACCGGCTATGCAACTACGAAGATGCTGCTGGATATGGGCTGGGAGGGCGGCATTTGGCTGCCCATCCTGATCACCATCGTGATCGGCGCCGTGCTGGGCGCATTCAACGGCCTGTTCATCGGCTATTTTGAATTGCCCGCCATGATCGTTACCCTGGGTTCCTCCAGCGTGTTCAAGGGCCTGATGCAGGGCGCGCTGAATTCCAAGCAGCTGGCAGTTATTCCCAACGCCATGCGCTCCTTCGGTACTTCCGCGCTCTTCGTCGCCGAAAACAAGTCTTCCGGCCTGACGTCGCGAATGCCAACAACATTTTTGATGCTGGTGGCAGTCATCATCGTCACTTATTTCCTGCTGAATAAGACCATGTTTGGCCGCGGTATCTATGCCATCGGCGGCAATCCCACCAGCGCACACCGCGCAGGCTTCAATGTAAAGCGCACCCGCTTCATGATGCTCATCTATGTGGGCGTGATTTCCGCCCTGGCAGGCATGTGCCGTATCTGCATGATGCAGCAGATGCATCCCACCAACATGCTGGGCATGGAAATGAACATCATCGCCGGCGTTGTTCTCGGCGGTACCGCCATCGTTGGCGGCAGCGGCACGCTCTTTGGCTGCATGCTGGGCACTGCCCTGATCGTCATGGTTGAAAACTCCATGATCCTCATCGGCATCCCCACTGTTTGGAAGGATTTCTTCGTCGGCGCGCTGATCGTAGTCGGCACCGGCATTTCCGCCATGCAGGTTACCCGTTCCAAGAAGGCTGGCCTTCGCAACCTGAAAAAGGAGGCGGTCAAATGAACAAGCTGCTGAAACTCTATCGCAAGGATCGCCACATTTCCCGACTGGTCATCATGATCATCGCGTGGATGGCCTTCATGGCGATTACCCGCTTTGATAAGTTCTACACCGTCATCAACTTCACCACCATGGCGGGCCAGTTCCCGGAGTTCGGTATCATGGCGCTGGGCGGCATGCTCTGCATGATTACCGGCGGTATTGACCTCTCCTCCGTAGGCATCGCCAATGTTGCCTCCATCCTGATGGGTATGTTCATGAAGTCCCAGATGCGGGAGGATGGTTCCATCAGCGCAGGCATCATTCTGGTAACCTTCGTGCTGGCCATCGGCATCGGCGCGGTTGTCGGCGGCCTCAATGGCGTGCTGATTTCCAAGATCAAGATTCCCCCGATCCTGGCAACCCTGGGCGTAAACCAGCTGATTACCGGCGTTTCCATGGTCGTTACCGGTGGTAATGCCGTCAGCGACCTGCCCACGAATTTCGCCGCAGCCATCAACCAGAAGCTGCTGAAGATCATCCCCGGCAAGCGCGGCATCATGCAGGGCGTTCTGCCTGTGCAGCTGATCTTCTTCGTGGTGATCGCCATTATCATCTGGTTCCTGCTGGCACGCACCAGCTACGGCAAGAAGATCTACATGATCGGTACCAACGAAAATGTAGCCCGCTTCTCCGGCGTAAAGGTGGATCAGATGCTGATCAAGACCTATGCCATGTCCGGTATCTGCGCAGCCATCGGCGGCATGATCATGCTGGCCAACTACAATTCCGCCCGTGCGGACTATGGCTCCGTTTATACCCTGCAGTGCATCCTGATCGTCGTTCTCGGCGGCGTGGATCCCAAGGGCGGCCGCGGCAAGATCTCCGGCGTTCTGCTGGCCATCGTGCTGCTGCGCTTGCTGGAAACCGGCATCAACCGCTTCCCGCAGATCTCCAGCTACTACATCACCCTGATTTATGGCGCAGTACTGCTGCTGGTCATGGTGCTGAACTACTTTGTAGATCATCCGATCATGCGCAAGAAGAAGGCATAAGGGGAGACGTTGGGGACGGTGTTCCCAAACCCCTTTCTCAGGGGAATGGGTTCCCCTGAGAACCGTCAGAAAAGCCCCTGTCCCGATGGGACAGGGGCTTAAAACATATTGAATAACTCAAGCCAAAGCTGACACAGAGCTTGGAGAAATCTATATTTTTAAGGCCCGCGTAAGCGGGCCTTTTTTCAGAGGGGGCCAGGGGGAATGATTCCCCCAGGCAGGGATGCTTAAGGGACGGAGTCCCTTAAGCCATCAACCAAAGAAGCTGAATGCTACGAACAGGCCGGAGAGCAGGGACGCCACCAGGGAAACAACCGTGATCTGGGTGTTGATGGAGGGGCCTGCGGTATCCTTGAAGGGATCGCCTACGGTGTCGCCGATAACGGCAGCCTTGTGGGCTTCGCTGCCCTTGCCGCCTTCATGGCCGGATTCAACATACTTCTTGGAATTGTCCCAGAGGCCGCCGGAGTTGGACATAAACAGCGCCAGCAGCAGGCCGGAAACGATGTTGCCCAGCAGGAAGCCGCCGACAGCCTTCGGGCCGCCGATGATGCCTACGCCGATGGTGGCCAGGATGCTCATCAGGCCGGCGGGGATCAGCTCGCGCAGCGCGCCGGTGGTGGCGATATCGATGCACTTGCCGTATTCGGGCTTCGCGCCGGGAACGCCTTCGCGCAGGCCCTTGATGGAATTGAACTGGCGATGGATTTCAGCAACCATGCGCTGGGCATTCTTGTCCACGCCCAGGATCAGCATGGCGGAGAAAACTGCCGGGATAACTGCGCCCACCAGGATGCCGAAGAACACGGTGGGATCCATTACATCGAAGCCGGTGATGGCTTCCTTGCCAGCGGCGACGAGGGCGGCGTTGACCTCAGACATGAACGCGCCCAGCAGGGAGATAACGGTGAGACCCGCCGCGCTGATGGAGAAGCCCTTGGTAACGGCCTTTACGGTGTTGCCTGCGCTGTCCAGCTCGTCGGCGATGCGGATGGTTTCTTCGCCCAGCTCGCCCATTTCAGCAAGGCCGCGGGCATTGTCTACGATGGGGCCGTATGCATCGTTGGAGATGATCATGCCAACGATGGAGAGCATGCCGACTGCGGCCATGGAAATGCCGAAGATGGCGTAGCCCGGGCCCATGGGCTCACAGAGCTTGTAAGCAACCAGTGCGGAAATGGCGATGCCAACCATGGCGGGCATGGCGGAAATGAAGCCGTATGCCACGCCGGAGAGGATGGTGAAGGCCGGGCCGCTCTTGGAAGCGGCTGCGCACTTCTTTACGATGGGCTTGGAATCATCGGTGAAGTAGTCGGTGGTGATGCCGATGATTACGCCGACCAGCAGGCCTACGCTCGCAGCGCCCCAGATGCGCCAGCTGAAGCCGGGGAAGATCAGGGTCGCGAGTGCGGTCAGCACCATGTAGATGCCGGTGGTGACATAAGTGGAATTGTTCAGCGCGCTGGTGGGGCTGCCGTTCTTGCCAATGCGGGCGGTGCCGATGCCGATGATGGAGCTCAGCAGGCCGAGCACGGCGTAGCAGAACACCATGGATACATTGTTGAACGCGCCGCCGGACAGGGACTGCGCAATAACGATGGCGGAGGTCATGGCCGCCACGTTGGAGTCAAACAGGTCCGCGCCCATGCCGGCTACGTCGCCTACGTTGTCGCCTACGTTGTCGGCGATAACGGCGGGGTTGCGGGGGTCATCCTCGGGGATGCCCAGCTCAACCTTGCCAGTGAGGTCGGCGGAAACGTCGGCAGTCTTGGTGAAGATGCCGCCGCCTGCCTTGGCAAACAGGGCCAGGGAGCTGGCGCCGAAGGAGAAGCCCAGCAGGATGGAAGCGTCGCCCACGATCCAGAGCACTGCCGCCACGCCCAGCAGGGAGCAGCCAACCACCAGCAGGCCCATGACGGCGCCGCCGCGGAAGCCGATCAGGAATGCGGGCTTGATGCCCTTCTGTGCCGCCTCAGCACTGCGGCCGTTGGACAGGCTGGCAACGATGATGCCGATCTTGCCGGCGATGGCGGAAAGCACGGTGCCGGCGATGTAGGAGAGGGCCATGGCGATGTTGTCGCCTGCGCCGTTCTTCCAGATCGGAGTGGGCAGGAAGATGAGGATCAATACTGCCACAACCAGGGCGAAGATGGCCAGGATCTTGTATTCGCGTCCCATAAAGGTGTTTGCACCTTCGCGAATCAGCTGGGCAACTTCAATAATCTTTTTGTTCTGGATTTTCTGCTTCTTTACCCAAAGATACAGGTAAGCAGCATAGGCGAATGCGATGATCGCCGTCAAAAATGAGAGACCGTAGAAGAGTGTGAGATGTTGTTCCATAACGAATGCCTCCCCATAATTTTTTTCGGATAAGCCTGATCCGTATCCCGAAGAAGCAAAAGAGGCAGCAACTGCGGGTGCAGCTCTGCCTCTTTTGCTTGCAAGGACGGCAAAAAACGCCGCCGTATGCTGTTCAATCGAGATAAATCAACGGCATATCGCCATTGATGCCAGACTCCACCACTTATCCGATTATATTTATTATATCCAATTGACCATATAATGTCAATATAAATCTGTTGAAACGGCCAAAAATAAAAAGGAGCGCTGGGTTCAGCGCTCCTCTGATGCATGCTGTCTTACTTTGACTTCTTTGCGTTGCGGATGGCCAGGATGCGCTCCATCTCGTTGTAGACGATCATGAAGCCCTCGTCCACGCCCATGCCGGGCTTGGCGAGAATCTGGTCCGGCTGGGTAGCCATGGCGCAGTTTACGCAAACCTGGGCGCTGCGGTCGGTCTCGTTGCAGGTGCCGCCCTGGTAGGCGCCGATGCCCTTTTCCTTGCAGTAGAGCACCGCTTCAATGGTGTTGTTCACGCCGCCGAGGTCGGGGGTCTTGATCTGCACCATGTGGCCGGCCTTGGCGTCGGCGAAGAGCTTGATATCCTCGAGGGTGTTGCACCATTCGTCGGCAACCAGCTCCACATCGCAGCCGCGCTTGTCCAGCTCGGCAGTCAGGCCCGCGAGGGCCTCGATCTGGGTTTCGCGGTCACAGTCGCAGTCCATGGGGCCTTCGATGCGCAGGTGGAAGGGCTTGGCCAGCTTGCCCAGCTCCTCGATGTAATCGGCCATGTCCTTGTAGTTGTTGTTGCCGAACACCTGGCCGATGGTGCCGTAGCAGTCGATGTGCAGCACGGGGGAATAATCCTCGCTGTGGCGGTGGGTCACGATGCGGTTGCTGAGCCACTTTACATACTCGGCCAGCTTTTCACCCTTCTCGCCCAGCTTGTCGTGCACATTGTTGATCAGGGCGTGGGGCAGAACCTGCGCGCCCTTGATGATCATCTTATCGGAATTGTCGTAGCGGTCATCGCCGGACTGGGTGAAGATCGGGATGGGCTTCTCGCTCACGGTGCAGCCGTATTCATCGGCCACAACTTCGCACATCAGGCGGCCGGTTGCCTTGGCAACTGCATCCAGCAGTGCCTGGGAAACGCCGTAGCGGATGGCGGTGTGCAATCTCTTGCCATCAATTTCGATGGCTTCCATGTCTGCGGCCAGCTTGCGGAAGTTATCGGCTTCCTTGCCGACGAGCTGAGGCTTGATGTGCTCCTCGATCAGCGGGATGAAGTCCTTGGCCAGGAACAGGGGATCACGTCCGCCTGCGCCGCTGTACTGCACTGCCGCACAGTCGCCGTAGGCAATCTGGCCGTCTTCAAGGATGAGCATCACGGAGATGGATTCGCCGGCCTGGCGCACCGCGGTGAAGCCGTCGGTCACGGGAGTGCCCACATAGAACACGCCGTCATGGCCTGCACCCTGCTTGATGGCGCGCTGGTCGTCAAAGTAGAAGCCGGTGCGGCCCTTGGAACATACGACATCGATAATTTTCATTGTATTTGCCTCCGATTGTTGGTGGTGTGTCCAAGGGGCTCTGCCCCTTGGAACCCCGCCAGAGGACGCTGTCCTCTGGACTTCTGCTCAAGGGACATCGTCCCTTGAGAATCCCATGCTGCGATGCTTCGCATCGCTGGGAAAAGAAATGATGGGAGAAATCATGCTTGGAATCATTTCCGGCGACATCTGCGGCGGAAATGCAAGATTTTCGTGCAGGCAGTTCACTGCCGATAAGAAAATCTGAGGGGGATGTAGTGAAGGGGGAAGGATTCCCCCTTCACAAGCAAAGCGTTATCTCGGCCGTCCGACCAGGAAGCCCTTGCCGATGGAATATACATCATCGATAACCATCTGGAAGGAAGCCTTGCGGTTTTCAAACTTTGCGCGCTCCTCGATCTTGGCGATGTGGAAGTCCTTCAGATCCTGGCTGAAGGGCAGGTTGCCGAAGTTCAGGATGCGGACGGCGCCGTTGTTGTCGCGTGCGGGCAGCATAAGTCCCGCATTTGCGCGGCAGGGCGCGAAGGGAACATCCAGCGCGCCGGATTCCACGCCGCGGCACACGCCCACTGCGATATCGCCGCCGCCCAGCTCGAAGCACTTGTCCACGATGGCGCGGGTCTCCTGGCGGATGATTTCCTTCTCATCCTCCAGCTCCTTGCCCTTGAAGCTCTGGTCCTTGAGCATGTTTACCACCTGCTTGGTGCAGCGCAGGCCCTGGGCGTTGGCTTCCATGGTGGGGATGCCGACGGCCTCGTGGGGGGTCTTTACGATCACCTTGGTGGCCTTGGAGAGACCGGCGATCATGCTGCCCATGGAGATTACGCCGAATGCCTTGGCTTCATCCGCCGGGAAGCCGCCCATCCACTGGTGGAGCACGGTGGTGACGGTCACATCATCGTAGCCGTACTTGTGCAGGTATTCATCGGTCAGCTCCTCGAGGGTATGTACAGCCGCGATATCCTGAACAAGGTTGCCGCACTGGCCGTAGCCCACGGTCACGTTCTTCACGCCCTGCTCGGCAGCCAGCAGTGCTTCGATGATGGCCACTGCGTGGCTCACGCAGGGGGGAACCAGGGTGCCGGTCAGCGGGCCATAGGGCTCGCGGTTGATCGGAACGCCCATCTCCTCATAGAGGCCGGTGAGGCGGTCTACATACTGCCAGTCGCGGATGGTGCGCTCCATGGGAACGTTCTTGCAGTAGGGCAGGTTGTAAGATACGCCGCCGCCCTCGTAGCTGGTGAAGCCGCCGGCGTAGGTAACCTCGGCCAGCAGGCGCGCATCCGGCGTGCCGTGACGGATCTGCACCGGCACATTTACGCTCTCGATCACCTCGCGGCACTTTGCCACGCCGTGGTTCACTGCCGGGAAGCCGTTCAGCATGGCGCGGTCCAGGCGCAGGGATTCGTTGATGCCGTTGTCCGCTTCCTTATAGCGGTTCTGGCGGGTGTAGGAATCGATGGTGGTGGGCAGCAGGTCCGCCTCGCCAAACTTTTCCAGGTGCTGCAGCAGCTCGATGTGGCGCTCCACCACCGGCACGCCCGCGCGGGGCTGGATCAGGGTGCGGCCTTCCTGCTTGGCCTTGGAGAGCTTCTTGGAGAAGATGCGGTTCTCGGGCATGGACTTGTGGTAGGCCACGGCCTCCTCAAGGTTTACGTCCTTGCCGGTGGGCCACTGGTTCAGCACTTCCTTGCGCAGCGCTTCAAATTCGGCCTCGGGGATGCGCTTATTCTTTATATCCATTGTTTTCAAGCTCCTTCTTCATGATGCGCAGCGCGGTCTGGGGCGCGTACTCGGCAAGCAGGCCCATGGCTGCGATTATGTACTTTCGATCCACGCGGATGGTGGCCTTCATCGGCTTCAGCGACATCAGCGCGGCGGGGGAGTAGAGTGCATGGGAAGCGATTTCATCCGTCCGTGCGGTGCGGATCAGGCTGCCGCCGGTCACGATCACCTGCTGCACCTTGCGCAGGTCCTTGCCGGACTGTACATAGGTGAGCCCCATCAGCGTGTAGGTTTCCTCCATGGAGCCTGCGTGGCGGGTGACGGCGGTTTCAATCGCGAGGGATGCGAGGGCGTAGTCCAGCATTTCCAGCTCCGTGCCGGGCTCGGGAACGAGCTCGGTATTTTCAGAGAGCATCTCCACCAGCGCGCGGCATTTCTCTTCCGGCAGGCCGGAGAGCTGGCTCACCCGCTTCATGCCGGCGGCCTCCACAATGCCGTGGATGGAATAGCGCATGCCGATATCGCCCTCAACGGTGCGCTTTGCATAGGGCTCGGGCAGCCCCTTGTATACGGTGGAAGAATCGGCGGGCATGCCGTCCGCCATGGAATAGATATCCGTGGTGGCGCCGCCCACATCCACGGCGATCAGATCGCCGATGCCGGCTTCGCCTTCGCAGCCGCCTGCCAGCAGCTCCATGGCGCACATCACGGCGGAGGGAGTGGGCATCAGTATGCCGTTGATCAGCGATGCGGCCTTGCTGAGCCCCTTGGCCTGGATGATGCGGTTTAAGAAGATATCCCGAATTTTCAGCCGCGTGGGCTCGGTGTTCAAAACGCCGAACTTCGGCATCACGTTTTCAACGATATGCACCTCATGGCCTGCGAGGATGCGTTCACACTCCCGCGCGGCAGAGCGGTTGCCCGCGATCACCACCGGGAAGGAGAAATCCACCGATGCCAGCATCTTCGCGTTGTGCAGTATGCATTCGCTGTTGCCGCCGTCGGTGCCGCCCACCAGCAGGAAGATGTCCGGGTTGATGGACAGGATTTCTGCGATGTCGTCCTCGGTGAGCTGGAAGGAATACACCTTCAGCACCTTTGCACCCGCGCCGAGGCTGGCCTGCCTGGCTGCCTCCGCAGTGAGCTCGGGAACGAGGCCGCTGGTGATCATCCTGAGACCCCCGGCAGCGGAGGAGCAGGCGTAGCGGGCGGTGAATTCCAGATGCCCGGTCTTCTCCTCCAGCTTCTTAAGGGCGTTTTCCAGCCCTTCGCCGATATCCGTCTGGATCGTGGTATAGGAATCAGCCGTGCCCAGCAGGCGCTCGGCCTCGAGGTCTACGGCGGTCACTTTGGTGTAAGTGCTGCCGAAATCAATCAGCAGTACCGGCTTCATGCCTGTTCATCCTCCATGTGCAAAAGCTCGCGCAGGGCTTCGATGGTGGTTTCCGGCAGGGTGTTCGGCGGGAAGGCGCGGTCAAAGCCCATCTCCTTGAAGCGCTTCTCCACATCCTCAAACTTCTGCTTGCCGATTACGATGTTGCCGCCTACCAGCAGCGGAATGCCCTTCAGGCCCGCTTCATCGCATTTTTCGCGCATACCGCGGCAGTCCAGCTCGCCCTGGCCGTACAGGGAAGAGATCACGATGGCGTCCGCTGCGGATTCGATGGCTGCGGCAATGTATTCCTCCTGGGATACCATCACGCCGAGATTGACTACGTCAAAGCCTGCCTCGGTGAAGGCATGGTAGAGGATCTTGTTGCCAACGGCATGAACGTCCGCTCCGATTACGCCGATAACCAGAGTTTTCTTCTTCATTGCTTGCGACTCCTTTGTTCAAAATGGATTCTTTTCCATGTTGGGTTGTGGTTGGGGACGGGGGTTACGCCAGGGGCGCCGCCCCTGGAACCCCGCTTAAGGGACATTGTCCCTTAAGAATCCCATGCAGGCGATGCGCAGCATCGCTGGGGATTATTTGGCGGAATGCGGGCATCACGCCCTGCATTCTGTTTCGGTTGGAGGAAGAATCCGTAGGGCGGCTTGCCCACAAGCCGCCGTAAACTATCTTCCTGCAGACTGCGCTACTTCCGTCACGATTTGCTTTACAGAGGTATCAGAAGGCAGCGCCTCCTGCGTGTCCCTGCGCGTTTTCCTCAGAACAGATGCTTGCTGCGCATGATCTCCATATTTTCCTGGGCATGCTCGCCCACGAAGCCGAGGAGCAGGTAGCGGCTGCTCTGCTTGTCATACACGATTTCGGGATAGAGGCAGAAGCCTTCGATCTTGCCCGTGGAGGAAACATGGGTGCGCGGGCCGCTGCACTCGTGGATGTAATCGCCCACGGCGATGTGGGATTCGTCGGCATAATGTACGGGCAGATCCTTGGCGATATCCTCTTTTACCAGCATTTCCAGTTCATAGAGGTCGATCTCCGGGGGATGATCGTAGAAGCCGAGCACGAAGCCGTGGTTGATATCATCATGCTTGCAGGCCATAACCTGGTCGGGAGTCATGTGGATTTCGCACAGGTCCTCCGCAGTATGGGCCATCAGGCGGTATTTCAGGGATTTGTGCACCACATCCACGAATTCCTGCGGCTCGGGGCCGAAGATGTTCGGGCGGGCGATGAGCACCTGCTCGCCCACGCCGATCAGCAAATCGGCATTCTGGGGCAGCAGGGGATAGATCAGGTCAAAGTGCTCCACAATCACGCGCTTGCCCAGGTGAATGGCGTCCATGATGGCCTCGGCAAGAATGTGGGGCTGGGTGAAGCCGGTCTCGAAGCGGATATCGAGGTGGTAGGTGTGGGGCGTATAGAAATTGAAGCCGGACGCCTGCTCCGCCACATCGAGGATCGGCAGGGGGCGCACGTTCACGCCGTCATCATCGTTGGTGAGCTCCAGACCGGGAAACATGCCCTTCACCAGCGCGCTCTTGCCGGAGCCGGCGTCGCCGATGAAGCCGATCAGCCTGTCCTGGGGGCTGAGGTAGAGCTGGGAAATCTGCATGCCGAGCTTGTAGATGCGGTGGCGTCCGCGGGGAGCAAAAAATTCCGCCTGGATCAGGCTTCGCTGCATGCGATGCTGGGGCATGGGATTACCTCCTTAGGATGTAATTAAGTGTGCTCTCCGGAACCAGCTTCCGGAGTTCTTCCATATTTCCGGCCTCCATCAGCGCGCGCACGCGGGATGCGCTCACAGCCTCGTTTTCCGAGCACAGCCGGGGAATTTCAATCAGCTCGATCCCGTATTCCGGGAGATGGGCTTTCAGGGTTTCATTGTAGAAGCGGGTCACTGGATCAATGGGCTCGCTGCCCACGAAGCGCTTTGCGATGCCCAGCGCGGGGGCGATCTTTTCCCCGAAGAGCCGCGCGTCCAGCTCGCAGTAAATTTCGCCCACCTTCGCCTTGTCCTTGATAAAATAGCTGGGAAAGGTGGCGCTGGATACCATGTACGGCCCGGTGGGATGGATGAATACATTTTTTAGATCCGCGCAGCCCTGCTTTGCCAGCTCCATGCGCGCACCGGCGGGGAAGAGGCTCCTGTCCTCCGATAGGATGAACAGATGCAGCGCGTCCACCTGAGAAGCCGCGCTTTCGATCAGATAGCGGTGACCCAGGGTGAAGGGATTGCAGTTTGCCACGATCGCGCCCACCGTGCCGGATGGCTTTTCCATGGAAGCGAGGAAGGCGTCCAAGCCGTTTTTCCTGCTCTCCATCAGCAGGCAGGTGCTGGTGCGCATCACCGGGTAGAAGCCGAAGGAAGAAAACATCATCTGGTTTCCCGGCTTGGTGAAGAGCATCAGGTGGTCGACGCCCCGCTCGAAGGCCTCCCGCCGCAGCTCAGTAAGGATGCGCGCGGCCAGGTCCTCGCCCTGGCGCAGGGGAGATACGGCGATGCACTTGAGCGTCTGCCCGTCCAGCGAGCCGGAGGCGATGATTTCGCCGTCCTCGATGAGGGCGCAGGAGAAGGAAACGGCGGGATCGTAATCCAAACCGCAGCTCTTGAGAAAGGCCTTGAGCCTCTCCAGCGCCGCACCCCGGAAGGGCCTGCCGGTCTCCATCCGCATACGCTTCCCTCCCAGTTTCATGCTACATCCAAGTATAAGCGAAAAGAAGAGATTTGTAAATAAATCATAGTTGTCAAAATATAATTTCCATTATATAATAAGGGGGAAATGATCTATATCAATTGATAAGGAGACGATCATTCTATGAGTGAGATTCTGAAGCGTGCCGCTGCGGGAACCATGGAATCCAGCGATGTGTACGTTGAAATCGCCCCCGGGGATTCCGGCGTGGAAATCGAGCTGGACTCCGTGGTGGAAAAGCAGTTCGGCGCGGAAATCCGCCGCGTGGCTGCGGAAGTGCTCGAAGAGCAGGGCGTGAAAAATGCCCGGCTGCGCCTTGTGGACCGCGGCGCGCTGGATTGCGTGATCCGCGCGCGGGTGGAAACCGCCATCCTGCGCGGCATGGAGGGTTAAAATATGAGAAGATCCATGCTGTTTCTGCCGGGCAATACCCCGAATATTATCGTGAACGGCGAAATCCTCGGCGCGGACGCAGTGATCCTCGATCTTGAGGACGCCGTCGCCCCCACCGAGAAGGATTCCGCGCGCATCCTTGTGCGCAACGCCATCGGAAGGATGGGCTTCGGAAAGTGCGAAGTGATCGTGCGCATCAATTCCACTGATACCGATTTCTGGATGAAGGATTTGGACTATATCATTCCCGTGAAGCCCAGCCTCATCATGCCGCCCAAGACCGGCTGCGCGGAGGATGTGCAGCGCGTGGATGCTTACATTTCCCAGCTGGAAGAAAAGCTCGGCATGGAAAACAATTCCATCGGCCTCATCCCGCTGATTGAAACCGCCCTCGGCGTGGAGAACGCCTTCCAGATCGCATCCGCCTCCAGGCGCGTGCGCGCCATCTTCCTCGGCGGCGAGGACCTCACTGCCGACCTGCGCTGCAAGCGCACCAAGGAGGGCAATGAAATTGCCTACGCCCGCAGCCGCATGGTGTGCGCCGCCCGGGCCGCCGGAGTGGATGTATATGATACGCCCTTCACCGACGTCAACGATGATGAAGGCATCTATGTGGACGCCCATTATGCCAAGAGCCTCGGCTTCACCGGCAAATCCGCCATCTCCCCCCGCCATGTGCAGGCCATCAACGAAGTTTTCAGCCCCTCCCAGGCAGATATTGATTACGCCTACGAGGTGATGGAGGCCATCCGCATTGGCAAGGAACAGGGCAAGGGCGCGGTCGCGCTCCGGGGCAAGATGATCGACGCCCCCATCGTGGCCCGCGCGCAGCAGACCATCGCCGCAGCCGAGGAGCTGGGCCTGGGAAGGAGTGAGAGCGATGCAGAATAAGCTGGTAAAGAGCATCCGCGAGGCGATCCAGCTCTCCGGACTCAAGAGCGGCATGTCCGTGTCCTTCCACCATCACCTCAGAAACGGCGATTATACCCTGAACATGGTGATGGAGGAAATCGCAAACCTCGGCATCCGGGAGCTTACCCTGAATGCCAGCTCCGTATTTGATATTCACGCGCCGCTGGAGGAGCACATCCAGAACCATGTGGTGCGCCAGATCAACTGCAATTACATGTCCGCCGGGCTGGGACACCGCATCTCCGAGGGCATTCTCGAGGAACCGGTGCAGTTCCGCACCCACGGCGGCAGACCGCGCGATATCGCCCTCGGCAATACCCCCATCGATGTGGCCTTCATCGCAGCTCCTGCGGCGGATATGGCGGGCAATTGCTCCGGCAAGTACGGCCCCAGCGCCTGCGGCAGCCTCGGATACGCCTTCCCGGATGCGATGTATGCCAAGAAGGTTGTGGTCATCACCGATAACCTGATGCCCTATCCCCTGCAGGGCTGGTCCATCCCGGAAATCTATGTGGATTATGTGGTGGAGGTTCCCGCCATCGGCAATCCCAAGGGCATCGTTTCCGGCACCACCAAGATCACCCGCGATCCCGTGGGCCTGGTGATGGCCCAGAGCGCGGTAAAGGTGATCCAGCATTCCGGCCTTTTGAAGGATGGCTTTTCCTTCCAGACCGGCGCGGGCGGCGCATCCCTCGCGGCGGCCAAGTTCCTGATGGATATCATGGTTCGGGATAAGATACAGGGCTCCTTCGCCTCCGGCGGCATCACCGGCTACCTGGTGGATATGCTGAACGCCGGCTGCTTCCGGAGCCTGATGGATGTGCAGTGCTTTGATCTCAAGGCCGTGGAATCCATCCGCTCCAATCCCGCGCACCAGGAAATTTCCGCCATGCAGTATGCCAGCCCCGCAGCCAAGGGCGCGGTGGTGGATAAGCTGGATGTGGTAATCCTCGGCGCTACCGAGGTGGATACCGATTTCAACGTCAACGTGCATACCGATTCCAACGGCTACATCATGGGCGGCTCCGGCGGCCACAGCGATACTGCGGCGGGCGCCAAGCTCTCCATGATCATCGCGCCGCTCTTCCGCGCAAGGCTGCCCATCGTCACCGACCGGGTGTCCTGCATCTCCACCCCGGGCCGGGATATCGATGTGCTGGTCACCCAGCGCGGCATCGCGGTCAACCCCAAAAATGCCGGGCTCATGCAGCGGCTGAAGGATGCCAAGCTCCCTGTGGTAGATATCCATGAACTCAAGGATATCGCCGAGCGCATCACCGGCAAGCCGCAGAAGATTATCTCTACCGGCCGCACCGTCGCCAAGGTGATCTACCGCGACGGCACCCAGATCGACGAGATACGCCAGGTTTGACGTTGAGGGACACTTAGGGGACGCTGTCCCCTAAGAACCCCAGCTTAAGGGACATTGTCCCTTAAGAATCCCATGCAAAACAAATCGTGCCGGACGGCGGCACGATTTGTAGAATAATTGCTTTCAGAGGGGGCAAGGGGAAATCATGTCCCCTTGCA
>JAFUPT010000144.1 GCA_017481065.1 Clostridia bacterium
GATACTTTTATCCATACAGAATGTAACCAAATCCTTCGCGATGAACACCGTGCTGAAGGATATCAACTTAACGCTCCAGGCGGGCAGCCGCATGGGGCTTGTCGGTGCGAACGGAACCGGCAAATCCACCCTCTTCCGCCTGATTTCCGGGGCGATGGAGCCGGATGAGGGCTCCATCAACATCGTGAAGGGAACCCGCGTGGGCCTGCTGACCCAGGAGGCGGATATCCAGAGCGATCTCACCGTGCAGCAGGAATTGGAGCGCGTGTTTGATCCCCTGAAGGAGATGGAGCAGAAGCTGCGCGCCCTCGAGGCGGAGATGGCAAGCGCCGATCCCAAGGATATCGACCGCCTCTCCCGCAGCTATTCCAACCTGCTGGACAGGTTTGAATCCTCCGGCGGCTATGAATGGCCCAGCCGCATACAGGGCGTATTGGCCGGCCTCGGCTTTGCCAAGGGCCGCGCGGATGATCCCGCCCGGGTGCTCTCCGGCGGCGAAAAGACCCGGCTCTGCCTCGCCCGCCTGCTGCTCACCCAGCCGGATTTGCTGCTCCTCGACGAGCCCACCAACCATCTGGATTTGCAGGCCACCCAGTGGCTCGAGGAAACCCTCAAGAAATACAAGGGCACGGTGCTGGTGATCAGCCACGACCGCTATTTCCTGAATTCCGTGTGCGATTGCATGGCTGAAATTTCCATGCGCCACCTGAGCCAATACGAGGGCAATTACGACCAGTTTTCCGTGAAGCGCCGGGCAGATCTGGAGCGCCAGATGAAGGAATACAAGCTGCAGCAGGCGGAAATTGCCCGGCAGGAGGCCATCATCCAGCGCTACCGCATGTACAACCGGGAGAAATCCATCAAGGCTGCGGAATCCCGCGAGAAAAAGCTGGAAAAGATGGAGCGGCTGGAAAGGCCCCAGAGCGAGCAGAAGGTGCGCTTCAGCTTTGAGGCCCGCCGCCGCACCGGAGACGATGTGCTGATGGTGAAGGAGCTCTCCAAGGGCTTTGACGGCAGAACCCTGTTTGAAAACTTCAACCTGCACCTGCGCGCCGGCGACCGCGTGGCCATCATCGGCCCGAACGGCGTGGGCAAATCCACGATGCTGAATATCATTTCACGGCAGCTTCCGGCCGACCGGGGCACGGTGGTATTCGGCTCCAATGTGGACCTCGGCTACTATGAGCAGCACCAGACCAAGCTCAACCCCGACAAGGACATCTTAAACGAACTCTGGGATGATTTCCCCCGGCTCGAAATCGACCGGGTGCGCGGCGTACTGGCCCTGTTCCTCTTCATCGGGGACGATGTGTTCCAGCCCATCCACACCCTCTCCGGCGGTGAAAAGGGCCGGGTATCGCTGGCCAAGCTCATGCTGCGCCACGATAATTTCCTGCTGATGGACGAGCCCACGAACCATCTTGATATGGATTCCCGCGAGGTTCTGGAGGGCGCGCTGGAGGATTTCGACGGCACCATACTCACCGTATCCCATGACCGCTATTTCATCAACCGCGTGGCCAATCGCGTGGTGGAGATGACTGCCGACGGCGTGAAGGAATACATTGGCAATTACGATGATTACCTCGAAAAGAAGCGCCTCGAGGAGGCCGGAATCGAGGAGGAGGAGTTCGCCGGCAAGACCAAAACCCAGATCGACAAGGAAAAGCGCAAGGCCCGCCTTGCAAAAGAAAGCGAAAAGGCGCTGCGGCAGAAGCTCAAATCCTGCGAGGATGATATCGCCAATACCGAGGAAAATATCGCCGCCCTCGAGGAAAAAATGGGCGATCCCGAAACCTACAAGGATCCCGACCTCGCCCAGCAGACCGCAAAGAACCACCGCGACGAGCAGGAAAAGCTCGACGCCCTCTACGAACTCTGGGAGGAGCTTTCTGAGGCTGTGGCCGAGCTGGGGTAGGCAGGGGGAACGCCGGAGCGCTGCCAGAGGACGCTGTCCTCTGGACTCCTGCCGGGGCGCTGCCCCGGACCCCGCCAAAGGGAATGATTCCCTTTGGAAACCCCAATAAAAAATGACCTCGAAACGAGGTCATTTTTGAATAATTATTTTGCAAATCGTGCCGCCAAAGGCACGATTTGCTTTTGTGCCGGGTCAAGGGGGCGGCTCGCCCCCTTGCAGGGTCTGGGACAGAGTCCCAGCGTTCTCTAGCGTTTATTCCACGATCCCGCTC
The DNA here is from genome assembly GCA_017481065.1 of Clostridia bacterium. The sequence continues at coordinate 2,190 of JAFUPT010000144.1, forward strand.
ACATCCAGGAAATTGCCGTCGCCCCCGGATACCACGGGCAGCTTGCCATCCCAGTTTTCGGCGATGATCTTATCGATCAGTTCATTGGTGACGTATTTGCCCTCGTTTTCCATGCGGTATGCCTCGGCGTCGGCGGCGAGCTTCACGGCGTTGGCCTCGGCTTCCGCAGCGATCAGGGTGCTCTGGGCGCGGGCCTCGGCGTCAATGCGCAGCTTTTCGGCGTCGGCCTCGGCCTGCTTGATGGCAACCTGCTTTTCGCGCTCGGCCTGGGCAATGGCGGTTTCATTTTCGGTGGCGGCCTTTTTCTTCAGCTGCTCGGCCACCTGCTTGGATTCGACTGCCTCGATGAATTCGGCGGAGAAGTCAAAATCGATGATGCTGAAATCGGATACGGTGATGCCCATCTCGGTGAGCTTGGCATTGAGCTCCTCACGCATCATATCGGAGGATTCGGCACGTTTGGAGATCAGCTCCTCAGCGGTGTACTGGGCGCAGACGGACTTGAGCACCTCGTGGGTGGCGGGCACGATGATGTTCTGCTCATACTGGGTGCCGTGGCTCTTGTAGATGGCGAAGGACTTGGCCGCCTGCAGCTGGTAGTTTACGGCCAGCGTGGCGGAGACGGTTTGGATATCCTTGGAGAAGGCCTCGGTGCTCAGCTCCAGCTTCTTCACCCGGTTATCCATGGATACGATCTTCTGCACGAAGGGCAGCTTGAAGTGCAGGCCTTCGGAGAGGGCCTTGCCCTCCTGCACCTTGCCCAGGGTGAGCAGGATGCCGGTGGAGCCCACGGGCACGGTGGTGAAGCAATCGGCGGCCAGCACAAGCACGAGCAGCACGGCCACGGCGATCACAACGATGCGGGTAATGTTTTTCTTCATTTGTATTTCTTCCTTTCTGCATTGGTTCAGTTTCTGTTGCTGTGGGCATATTGTATCAAAAAAAGGCTTCCATGGGAAGCGCTTGCGCATGAAAACCGCAGATGGAGATTTGAATTGTCAGGAAAAAGAAATGAAGGAGGAAAAATCCTCCTTCATTCATCACTGCATCATGCCGCTGTAAGCCGGCGGATTGCAGATATCGCACTGGATGTATCCGGCGTAATAGGCTTCGTAGATGGTGAGCTTCTTGGCCGTATCATAAGCATAATCGCAGGATTCCAGGTGGTAGCACTTGGCGTCCTGCCCGGCATAGACGAAGAAGCGGTTATCCACCAGCTGCTCCTCCGGCACAATCACCGAATCCCCGGAAAAGCCGCGGTTGGTGAGCACATAATTCTCCGGCAACTTCGGGCCGTAAACCTCCACCGCGGGATCATCGCCCAGCAGGGTGATGCTGCCCTGCCGGCCCACGCTGGGGGAGGGCAGCAGCAGAACCGCCGCCAGCGCCGCCACAGCCAGGCTGGATACGGCATATTTCACGCCCGGCTTCCAGCTGCAGGCCGCGCGCCACATGCGCGAAAGGCCCACAGGGAAACACAGCAAGAGCCACAACAGCGTTCTGCCGTTGTAACTCATGCGGCGCCGTCTCCGTGCGCCGTTGGGCCTGCGTGCGTTTCTCTGCAAAGCGAAAACATCTCCAATAAAGGAAAATTGGGATACTTACAGCAATAGATAATGATACCTATAACAATATCATTTTACGCCGATTCCTGTCGTAAGTAAAGGAATGGGGGCATTGTTCAATCTTTCGTATCTTTTGCAAATTTGCAGTAATATTTTCGAAATAAAGCTGCGGCGAAGCTGTGCCTTAACCTTGGGAACTTGACAAGTATGTGGCAAATGCCCTATAATCCAAGTTGTAAACGTATAGCCATTTCTATTGCAGAGGTGAAAACATTGGATTCGTTTTCCGTGCTCAACCTTTCGCCGCTGGCCACCAAGGCGGAAATCCGCGCCGCATACCGGGAGCTTGCCCGGCGCTGGCATCCGGACCGCTTCATGGAAGGCCCGGAGCGGGACTGGGCAAATGAAAAGATGGCCGAAATCAACGCGGCCTACCGCGCCTGCCTGAACCGGCCCAGCAGCCGGGGCATCGATCCTGACGCCGACGGCCGGGCCTTAAAGCGCATCGAGGAATTGATTGACGGCGGCCAGTATCCCATGGCGCGGCGCATGCTGATGAACGTGGCCACCCGCTGCGCGGAGTGGAATTATCTGTTCGGCGCGCTGCTTTTGAAGATGCGGGAAAACCAGAAGGCGCTGATCTACCTGAGCGTGGCGGCCCACCAGGAGCCCGAAAATGCCAAGTATGCCCGGGCGCTGCGGGAGGCGCAGGGCGCCCAGACCGCCAAAGAGCGCATCACTTCCCTGCTGCGCAGGGGCCTGAACCGGTAAGGCGTTCATGTATGAACCGTTAAATCGGGGTGCGGCCCTTTACAAGACCGGTAAAAACGATTATAATAGTAAGGCAAATAATGTGTTGAAGAGGCATGCCTCGGAAATGCCCCGCAGAGCGAACCGGAGTATGGTGCAAGTCCGGACGGGTGCAGCCGCAGGGAATCCCCTCTGAGCAGCGAACCGAACGCCGAAAGGCCAGTAGGCTTCGCCGGGTATGCCCGTTACAGCAGAGCAAGTGGATGCGGAAGAATTCCGCGTCAATTTGGGTGGTACCGCGAGCGTCTTCGTCCCAAGGGATGAAGGCGAATTTTATTTTGGAGGAATGCAGGATGTTTGAGAAAGTTTCCACTTCGATGGATTTCCTTGCCCGCGAAAAGGAAGTTCTGAAGTTCTGGAAGGAAAAAGAGATTTTCCAGAAGTCCGTGAAGCTGCGCGAGGGCGCAGATACCTTCACCTTCTTCGATGGCCCGCCGACCGCAAACGGCAAGCCCCACATCGGCCACATTGAAACCCGCGCCATCAAGGACCTGATTCCGCGCTATCAGACCATGAAGGGCAAGAACGTTCTGCGCAAGGCCGGCTGGGATACCCATGGCCTGCCCGTCGAGCTGGAAGTTGAAAAGCAGCTGGGCCTGGATGGTAAGGAGCAGATCGAAGCCTACGGCCTGGAGCCCTTCATCAAGAAGTGCAAGGAATCCGTTTGGAAGTACAAGGGCATGTGGGAA
>JAFUPT010000145.1 GCA_017481065.1 Clostridia bacterium
AGATGGCTGGTCTGGGGATCGTTGTTGACCTTGTCAGCGATCATGTTGATCAGCTTGATGATGGCCTTCGCGCGGGCGTAACCGGCAGCAGCCTTCGCGCCGAAGATGTAGGCGGTGGGGGTGAAGTCGGTGAGGGTGCCGTCCTTGAGCTTGAAGTAGATGTTCAGGATGGACAGCGCGTTCATGAATTGGCGCTTGTATTCGTGCAGGCGCTTGACCTGGATGTCGAAGATCATGTCGGGGTCGAGCTTGACGCCCTCCTTCTTGTAGATCTCCGCGGCCAGCTGCTCCTTCTTTTCACGCTTGACGGCGATGAAATCCTGTGCCAGGTTATCGTCGATCAGGGGCTTGAGCTTCTCCAGCTCATACAGGTTGGTCATGAAGCCGGAGCCGATCTTGCTTTCGATCAGCTTGGTCAGCTCGGGATTGCACAGGCCCAGCCAGCGGCGCTGGGTGATGCCGTTGGTCTTGTTCTGGAAGCGGTCCGGATAGATGGCGTACCACTCACGGAACACATCATCCTTGAGAATCTGGGAGTGGATGGCGGCCACGCCGTTTACATAGCTGGAGGCGTATACGGCCAGGTTTGCCATGTGCACGCGCTTGTTCTGGATGATGCGCATGGCGGAGGGATTTTCCACCTTGTCGCGCACGCTCTTGCGCTTGAGCAGCTTGGCGAGCTGCTTGTCGATCAGCTTGATCACTTCCACCATCTCGGGAGCCACATCGCTCAGCAGGCTCACATCCCAGCATTCCAGCGCTTCGCGCATCACGGTGTGGTTGGTGTAGTTGAAGCTCTTCTGGGCGAGGGCGAAGGCTGCGGCGAAGTCCATGCCTTCCGCCATCAGCAGGCGGATGAGCTCCGGAATCGCCATGGTGGGATGGGTGTCGTTCAGCTGGATGGAGTGCAGCTCCGGGAACATGGAATAATCGCTGCCGTGCTGGGCGCGGTAAGTGCGCAGCATATCCTGCAGGCTCGCGCTGCAGAGCACATACTGCTGGCGCACACGCATCAGCTTGCCGGCGCGCAGGGTATCGTTGGGGTAGAGGAGCTTGGTGATATCCTCGGCGGTGTTCTTGTCCTTGGCGGCGGCTGCGTAATCCTGGGCATTGAAGAGTTCGAAATCGAATTCATTCGTGCTTTCACACTGCCAGAGGCGCAGGGTGCCGAAGTTCTTTCCGCCGTAGCCAACCACGGGCATATCATAGGGAACGGCGCGCACAGTGAGTCCCTTCATGGGAACCAGCACGCTGAGCTCATCCCGGCGGATGCTCCAGGGATCGCCGTACTTCGTCCAGTCGTCCGGCAGTTCGTGCTGCTTGCCATCCACAAATTCCTGCTTGAACAGGCCGTATTTGTAGCGCAGGCCATAGCCGTCCAGAGGAACGGCGTGGGTGGCGGCGCTGTCAAGGAAGCAGGCGGCGAGGCGGCCGAGACCGCCGTTGCCGAGGGCGGCGTCCTCAATGTCCTCGAGAGTGGCAAGGTCCACGCCCTTTTCGGCGAGGAGCGCCTTCACTTCGTCCAGAAGGCCGAGGGAGAAGAGGTTGTTGTACACCAGCCTGCCCACCAGGTATTCGGCGGAGAGGTAGAGCGCATGGCGCTTTTCGAGGCGCACGGCGTGGTCATCCGCCCACATGGGGGCGATGGCCATCATCACTGCGGAGGAGACGCCCTCGTGCAGCTGAACTGCGGAGGCATCCCTGATATCCGCGTGGTACTTGCCCTTTACGATGGCCTCGGCGTCGGCGATGATCGCGTCTGCGTCCAGCGCGGGTACATTGCCGCGGCCATAGCGGCGGTTCAGCACGCGGATGCGGGCGGCGATGGGAGCGTAATCGGCGGGCAGCATGCGCCAGAGCCAGTTGCCGCCCACGGTGCCGGGAAAATTCATGCGGGCTTCCGCGCCGCAGCCCAGCAGATCCTGCATGGGAATGATCACGGTGTCGGCAATGCTCTCCCAGCCTGCGCGCAGCAGGGCGGAGATGATATCATCGTCCGTCTCGGCCATGCCCAGCTTCTTGCGGGCGAAGGCGCGCACGGAGGGCTTGGTGTTCTGCCACCAGCCGATGGTGGTTTCGTTGTCGTGGGTGCCGGTATAAACGATGCAGTTGCTGCTCTCGTAATTCTCCGGCAGGTCCTGGCTGTCGTCGCCGCCATCGAAGGCGAACTGCAGAATCTTCATGCCCGGGTAGCCGGTGAAGGCCAGCAGCTTCTTTACCCGCTTGCTCACCACGCCCAGATCCTCGGCAACGATGTTCAGCTCCGGCAGCTCCTTCCGGATGCGGCGGAACAGCTTGGCATTCGGGCCGAGCTCATACTTGCCGTTGCGGGCGGTGGGCTCGGTGGCGGGGATGGCATAGTAGTTGGCAAAGCCGATGAAATGATCGATGCGCAGGATATCAAACATGCTGCCCAGCGCCTTCAGGCGGGCGATCCACCAGGCATACTTCGTTTCCTCATGCTTCTTCCATGCGTAGAGGGGATTGCCCCAGCGCTGGCCGTCCTTCTGGAAGTAATCCGGGGGTACGCCGGCGATGCGGATGGGGCGCACGTCCTCGTCCAGCTCAAACATATCGGGGTTGAGCCATACGTCCGAGGAATCCGCGGCAACGTAGATGGGCATGTCGCCCATCAGCTCCACGCCGCGCTCGCGGGCGTAGGCATGCAGGCGCTCCCACTGGGAGAAGAACACATACTGGCAGAAGACATAGTATTCGATAGAATCCTTGAGCTCAGCCTGGTAGCGCTCAATGGCAGCGGCCTTGCGGTGGCGGATGTCCTCATCCGGCCACTGCATCCAGGATACATAGCCGAAATGTTCCTTGATGGCGTAGAACAGGGCGAAATCCTGCACCCAGGCCTTTTCCGCCTTGAAGGCTTCGAGCTCCGAGGCGATCTTATCGCGGGAAGACCCGAAGGCCAGCTTGAGCAGCCGGGTATTCTGGGCCTTCACGGCATCGAAATCCACCTTTTCCCGGATGGGCAGGGGTTCGTAGGAGCCCCCGGGCAGCAGGCCGTCCGCCTCCATCATATCAAAATCGATCATGAGGGGATTGCCGGCATAGCTGGATGCGCTCTGGTAGGGGGATTCGGCATAGCCGGTGGGCCCTACGGGCAGCATCTGCCAGATATTCATGCCGGAAGCCTTCACGAAATCAACAAAATCATAGCTCGCCTTGCCCAGCGTGCCCACGCCGCCGCGGGAGGGCAGGGAGGTGATGTGCATAAGTACACCGCTCTTTCTCATCGGGTATAGCCTCCTATAAGAATAAATGAAAATGTGGTGTCATCTTAATATTATAATCTTTCCCAGCGAAATTGACAAGCGTTTAACCAAGCTGAGCCGGGATTTTACCTTATCCACGAACGGAACTAATATTGTTCATGGATAATAGTAAAAGATAACGGGTAAAGAGGGTATATGTGATGGCAAAATACAGTCTGATTGCGCTGGATATGGATGGAACCCTGCTCAACAGCGAACTCAAGCTCAGCGAAGGCAACAAGGAAGCTGTGCACCGCGCCGCAGCAGCGGGCAAGCATGTTGTGCTCTCCACGGGCCGCTGCCTGGCGGAGATTCGGGATACGCTGCGGGAACTGCCGGAGATTCGCTATCTAGTATGCGAAAATGGAAGCTGCGTATACGATTGCAAATACGACCATACCATTCATGTGGCGCCCGTGCCGGTGGAGGAGATATTGTATATCCTGAACTTGGTAAAAAATGAGCGCACGGTGCTGCAGTGCTTCCATGAAAACCAGCCCTACTTCAACCAGCCCAACGGCGAGTGGAGCTATGGCTTCCGCGTGGGAAACTACCGGGATGTCTTTGATAAAACCGCCGTGTGGGATGCAAAGCTCTTCGATACCTATGCCGAAAAGCCCTTTCGCATCGAAAAGATCAACCTCTACTTTGAAAATGCGCGCGCCCGGGACCGCATCCATGAGATTCTGGAAAAGCGGAACCTGAAGCTGGCCAATTCCATCGGCTACATGATCGAGGTTGTGGCCGGCGAGGCGGACAAGGGCGCGGGCCTTATAGAGCTCTGCAAGCACCTGAACATTCCCATCGGGGAAACCATCGCCGTGGGCGACAGCCCGAACGACCTGGAAATCCTGCGCACCGCCGGGCTCTCCGCCGCCATGGGAAATGCCTGGCCGGAGGCGAAGGCCGCCGCAGATATCGTCACCGAGGACTGCGACCACGACGGCGTGGCGAAGGTGATTTACGATTATCTCCTGGCAGAATGATTTGCCAAGGGCTTCTCTCCGGGGAGAGGCTGTCGGGCGCACGCCTGACTGATGCGCTGCAAGAAAACAGCATCCATTCCAAATTCAGGAATGGATGCTGTTTTTGATTGTGTTGCAGATAACTTCCCTTGGATCAAAGCCGAATTCTTCCCGGCATTTTTGGCTGAGCTTCTGCCGGTCTTCCGAAGCGTTGAGCATTGAAGAGGCGATTTTGCCCATGGAAATCGCGCCGCCCGAGGCCGCCGCGCAGCCGATGCCGGTGAGGAATTCCATATTCCGGGTTTCGCAGCCGGGGGCCATGTTGATCAGGATCAGCGGCAGGCCCTTATGCATGGCTTCGGTGGTGCTGAGCCCGCCGGGCTTGGTGAGGAATACATCCGCCGCGTCGAGGTAGCGGTGCATGTGCTTCACATAGCCCTTCACCAGCAGCTTCTTGCTGCGGACGAGGTATTTCAGGTTTCGCTCGAGCTTCCGGTTGCTGCCGCAGATGGCGATGAGCAGCGCATCCTTGGGCAGCATTTCCGTCAGCAGCAGCACCAGCTTGCCCATGGGGCCGGCGCCCATGCTGCCGCAGCTGAGCACGGCGATGCGCTTGTCTTCGGGCAGGCCGAGCTCCCGCCGGGCTTCATCCCTGTCTCCCCGGGAGAGGAATTCATCGCGCACGGGTATGCCGGCGGGAATGATCTTTTCCTCGGGAATGCCGTAGGAGGCAAATTCCGGAACCAGCGCGGGGTGGGGGATGAGCCAGCCGTGCATATCCAGCTGGTTTACGCCGGGGCTGCAGGTATAATCCGTAGCAAGGAAGAAGCAGGGCATGCCCAGCTCGCCCTTGCGGCGCAGTTCGCTGACCAGGCGTGCAACGAACACATGCACGCAGAGCACGGCGTCAAAGCCGCCGGCCTCGAGGTAAGCCTTCAGGCTGGGCACATTCCTCGGCGCGCGCTTGCGGCGGGAAACCTGCCGGATCAGCTGGCGCTGGTAGGGCTGGTGCTGGGCCTGGAATTCCTCGAAGCGGTAGCCGATGCCGTAAACCTTCGGCAGCTTCCGGTAGAAGAATACATGGCCCCGGCAGATCAGCTCGCCCTTTGTGCGGGGCAGGAAGGCGAGGCCATCCTGCACGGTACAGCGGTCGCCCCGGGTTTCGAAATATTCCTTGAGGGCTTTTGCCGCAGAATTGTGGCCTTCGCCAGTGTTGGCGGAGAGAATCAACAGGTGCATTTCTTTTTGCGTTCCTCGCGTTCTTTCAGGCGCTTTGCCAGCAGGGTGAGGGTGGGCCGGTTGTAGCGCTGGATGATGATGAAGGGGATGTGGCTCAGGCCGTAGATGATGGCAGCGAGGCCGCCCCAGAAATTCGGGCAGATGAGATAGATGATGAAGGACAGGAGCATCAGCGCCCAGTGCACCGCCTCTGCCACGCAGGTTTCGGCGGCAACGCGGTCGGCGGCTTCCGCGCCGCCGGTGAGGGATATGCTCTTGCGCACCATATTCGGGGAAATTTTGCTCATATCCGGCATGCGGTCCTTCCAGGCATGCACCTTGATTTTGCGGTAAATGCGGCCGCCATCCTCCCATTTATAGGGCGCATAGGGCGGCTCATCCGCGTGGAACCAGCGTCGGGGCAGGGCGTTTCCGATGAAGTGGGAAAGTATACCCGCCGCTGCCATATAGATCAGGCAGAAAATAAAGCGCATTTGATCTCTCCAGACTTTTCAAATTGGTCGAGGGATATTATACCATAGACATGGGCAAAGGACAAGGTCTTGATTTTTCCCGCAGTTTCGCTTAGGATTATAATGTGGATATATGAACCAAGGATGAATTTGGAGGCACAAATGAACTTCCTGCACATATCAGATCTTCATATCGGAAAAAAGCTTTGCGGCAAGAGCCTGATTGACGACCAGCGGCACATCCTTTCCGAAATCCTGGAAATGGCGCGCCGGAAGGATGTAAACGCCCTGCTCCTTGCCGGGGATATTTATGATAAATCCCAGCCCGGCGGGGAGGCGGTGGAGCTGGCGGGCTGGTTCCTTACGGAGCTGGCGGCCACCGGAAAGCCCTGCTTTATCGTGAGCGGAAACCATGATTCCGCCGAGCAGGTGGCCTACTGCCGCAGCATACTCTCCGGGGCGAAGCTGTATGTTTCCCCGGCCTATGCGGGCCCGGCGGAGAGGCATGTGCTCCGGGATGAAAATGGCGAAGTGCATGTGTATCTTTTGCCCTTCGTGCGCCCTGCCCAGGTGCGCCGCGCCCATCCGGAGCGGGCGAAGGAGATCGCAGGCTATGCCGATGCGCTGCGCGTGGCTGTGGAGGAGATGCGGATTGATCCCTCTGTGCGGAATGTGCTGGTGGCGCACCAGTTCGTCTGCGGCGCGCACGATATGGAGCTTACCGATTCCGAGGAGCGCATGGTGGGCGGCGTGGATGCGGTGCCCGCAGATATATTTGCCGGCTTTGATTATGTGGCCCTCGGCCATCTCCATGCCCCCCAGCGGGTGAAGGGGGACAGGATTCGCTATGCAGGTTCGCCGCTGAAATATTCTCTCTCCGAGGAGAAGCAGAGGAAGGCGGCGCTGCTGGTGAAGCTCGCAGATGGCTTCGAAGTGGAGGCGCTGCCCTACCATCCCCTGCGGGATGTGAAGGGCATAAGCGGCACGCTGGAAGAACTCACCGGGGAAACCATCGACAGGGATTATGTGTTTGTCACCCTTACGGATGAACTGCCACCGCTGGATGCGCTGGGTTCGCTGCTGCTGAGCTACCCGAACCTTGTGCAGCACCGCATCCGCAACAGCCGCTCCGGGGAAGCGGCGGATTTCGTACAGGCGGAGCGGGTGGAGGAGAAAAATCCGCTGGAACACTTCGTAGAATTCTTTGCTACCCAGAATGCCGGGGCTGAACCCACGGTCCGGCAGATGGAAATTATGAAAAAGGTGATTGAGGAAGCGGAGGTGAAGTGCGGTGCGTCCCGTTGAACTGGAAATGACAGCCTTCGGCCCCTATGCGGGCACGGAGAGGGTGGATTTCAGCATTTTCGGCAGGAGCTGCCTCTTCCTCGTGACCGGCGATACCGGCGCGGGAAAAACCTCCATCTTTGACGCCATCTCCTTTGCCCTCTACGGCGAGGCGTCCGGGCGCACCCGGGAAGCCAAGGGCTTCCACGGCGATTTCGCGCCCCGGAACCAGGAGAGCAGCGTCACCCTGAAGTTTGAGCATGAGGGGAAGAACTATACCGTCTGGCGCACTCCGGCCTATATGGTGCCCAAGCGGGACGGCAGCGGCGAGCGCCTGCATCCGGCCCGGGCTGAGATGGAATGCGATGATGGCCGCAGCTGGGGTTCGGTTACGGAGGTGAACCGGGCCGTGCAGGAGATCATTGGCCTGAGTGCGGAGCAGTATTCCCAGGTGGTGATGATCGCCCAGGGGGAATTCCAGCGCATCCTGCTGTCCAAGAGCGAGGAGCGGCGCGTGCTGCTGAGCAGGCTCTTCGGTACGGAGATCTACCAGGAAATCCAGAAGCAGCTCAAGACCATGAACAGCGAGGCGATGGCGGAGGTCTCCGCCGCCCGGCAGGATTATGCCGCCGCCTGCACCCGGGTGCAGGGCGCTTCCGAGCGCCTGCGGGAGTTGATGGGCAGCCCTGAGCGCGCCGACGAGGCGTGCGCTCTCCTCGAGGCGCAGATTTCCGGGGAAACGGCCCAGCATGAGGCGCTCGAGGCTGAGATTGCCCAGCTCCGCAGGAAAAACACCGCGCTCCGGGAGCAACTTGCCCAGGCGCAGCAGCAGAACGCAGGCCTGAAACAGCTGGCCGGGGCGGAGAATGCCCGGAAGGAATTGCAGGCGCGCAGGGATGAAATTGCCCGGCAGTCTGCCGAGCTGGAGGCTGCCGAGCGCGCTGAGAAGCTGCGGGGCCTGGAAAATATGCTCTGCCGCGAGGAGCAGGAGCTGCGGCATGCCATAAATGACGCGCAGGCCGGAGAAGCCGCGCTCGCAGCAAGCGAAGCGCAGAAAAGGAGCGCGGAGGAACAGCTGAAAATTGTGGAGCCGCGCCTGGAGCGCAGGGAGGAGCTGAACCTGCGCATGGAGCAGCTGCGGCTGATGCTGCCCGGCTTCAAGGCGGCGAAGAAGGCCATCGCCGAGGCGGATTTGGCGAAGAAGGCAGCTTCCGAGGCGATTTCTGCCCAGCAGAGCGCGGAGGCCGAATATGCCCGGCTGCATGAGCTCTACCTGATGGACCAGGCGGGTATACTTGCCGATGAGCTGATTGAAGGCCGGCCCTGCCGGGTCTGCGGATCGATGCACCACCCGAGCCCTGCCGGGCACATCGAAAATGCGCCGGACCGGCGGCAGGTGGATGCAGCTGCCAAGCTCCGGGATGAGGCCAGCCGCCGTGCCGAGCAGCTCTCTTCCGAGAGCGGCAAGGCCCGGGAGCGCGCGGATGCACTTCTGAAACAGCTGGACTGCGCTGCAGGGGAATTGGAGGATCGGGAGGCGGCCTGCATCGCCGAGGGCAGGGCATGCCGCAGGGAAGCGGACGAAATCAAGGCCGCATACGATGCTGCTTCTGCCGCCGCGCAGGCTGCGGGAGCCAAGCACAGCGCCGACCTGGCGCGCCGGGATGCGGCACAGGCGAACCTTGCCAAGCGCCGCGAAACCGAACAGGCCGCCCGGGATGCATGGCTGAACGGCCTCGGAGACGGCGGCTTTTCCTCCGGGGAGGCATGGCGCGCCATGCTCCGCAGCGACCGCCAGCGCGCCGCGCTCCGCAGCGAAATCGAGGGCTGGCGCAGCGGCATGCAGGCCATCGAGGGCCAGATTGCGGTTCTTACGCAGCAGTGGGGCGGCAGGGAATTGGTTGATACAGACGCTCTGATTGCCGAGGACGCCGCGCAGGCCACCTGTATCCGGGAGAAGGACGCCGCCGAGCACAGCCTGCTCGCCCGCTGCGAGCAGAACCGTAATGCGCTGAAGGTCATGAAGAAATGCGTGAAAGCCCTCGCCGCTGCGCAGGAGCGCTTCGGTGAGATCAACATACTCTACCAGACGGCCTCCGGCCAGCTGGGCGGTGTGAACAAGCTGCCCTTTGAGAATTATATCCTGCAATACTACTACCGGCGGGTGATCGCCGCAGCGAACCGGCGGCTCGAGCGCATGTCTGACGGACGTTACCTGCTGCGCAGCAAGGTGGAGAGCGTGGGCAACGCCAAGAGCGGCCTCGGCCTGCGGGTGCTGGACGGCAACACGAACCGGGAGCGCGAGGTTTCCTCCCTCTCCGGCGGCGAGGCGTTCATCGCCTCCCTTGCGCTGGCGCTGGGCTTTGCCGATGTGGTGCAGGCGGAGAGCGGCAGCGTGCGCGTGGATGCGGTGTTCATTGATGAGGGCTTCGGTTCCCTCGACGAGGATACCCTGCGCCGCGCCCTCAATACCCTCGAACACCTCACCGGCGGCGACCGGCTCGTGGGCATTATCAGCCATGTATCCGAACTGCGGGACTATATCGAACCCAAAATCTATGTGGAGAAAACCAGCCGCGGCAGCCGCGTGAATGTGCAGGCGTAGGGGAGGGGAGACGCCGGGGGTCCGCCAAAGGACGCTGTCCTTTGGGAACCTGCTTAAGGCTCCGCCTTAAGAATCCGCCAAGGGGGCAGCGCCCCTTGGAACCCTGCTCAGGAGACTCCGTCCCCTGAAACCCCTGCCAGGGGAAATGATTTCCCCTGGACCCCTCTGCATAAAAAATACCCCCGGAGCGGGGGTGTTTTTTGATTGGATCAAAAGGCACGAATTATGAGCCATAATAATCAAAATCCCTGTCCCGGAACGGGACAGGGATTTATGCATGGGATTCTTAAGGGACAATGTCCCTTAAGCAGGGTGCAGGGACAGCGTCCCTGCCAGGGTCTGGGGCAGAGCCCCAGCGTCTCCCCACAGAAAGGAAATCGTATGATCCGTAAAATCACCGAAAGCGACCGCGCGGCCTATCTCGCCATGGCCCGCGATTTCTATCATAGCCCGGCAGTGCTGCATGCGGTGCCGGATGAACATTTCGAGCGCTGCTTCCATGAAATGATGGCGGGCAGCCCCTATCTCGAGGGCCTGATCTTCGAGCAGGACGGCGCAATCGCCGGCTACGCGCTGCTGAGCAAAACCTATTCCCAGGAGGCCGGTGGGCTGTGCGTATGGATCGAGGAGATCTATGTGCTCCCCGAGCTGCGCAAAAAAGGGCTCGGCAAGGCCTTCTTCCACGCCCTGCCCCGCATCATTCCCGCCGCCCGCTACCGCCTTGAAATCGAACCCGACAACACCCGCGCCGAGCGCCTCTACCGCAGCATGGGCTTTGAGCCGATGCTCTACCGGCAGCTGGTGATGGAGGGAAACGACTAGGCTTGCGCCGGGAACTCTGTCCCCAACTCCCGGCAGGGTGCAGGAGACGGCATCCTCCATCCCCCCAATTTGTCGAATTATTATCCAAGTTTATCCCCCATATGTATGCTATAATTGTACCATATAATCGGGGAGGTATGTCGGCATGCGCTGGGACATCGGAATGGACTTGGGCACGGAATTTGTGCGCACGGCGGAATACAAGCAGGGAGCGGCGCTGGAAACAGCGGCGAAACTGGCCCTGCGGGATGGCAGGGAAACGCCCATCTGCTGCGGCGATGTGGCCGCGCGCATCGCGGGAAGAACCTGCGAGGGCGTGGAAGTGGTTTCCCCGCTGAAGGACGGCGTGCTGGAAAACAATTTCTATGCCGACCGGCTGTTCCGTTGGATTTACAACCAGAGCGATGGCGTGGGCAAGGCCAAGCGCTTCGGCGCGATGATCACCTGCGCGCCCTTTGCCCGGCCCGTGCAGCAGGAGGCGATGCTCACCGCCGCAATGGATGCAGGCGCAGCCGAGGCCGCGCTGGTGCGCAGCGATGTGGCTGCGGCCGTGGGCGCGGGTCTGGATCTGCATGCCCCGGAGGCCAAGCTGGTGGTGGATATCGGCGCGGGCAAGGTGACGGCCACGCTGTTTACCTTCGGCCGGATCGCCGCATTCGGATACCTGCCCTACGGCCTGAACCGCATCGATGAGCGTATTCAGCGCATCGTGCGCACCGAGGGCGGCTATCGCATCGGCATGGGCTCCGCCCGGGAGATCAAGCATACCCTCGGCACCGCGCTCCCCGAAGCTGCGCCGAAGGACATCATCATGCATATGACGGGCTTTTCCCTGGAGCGGCGGCTCCCCGAAGCCTTCGATGTGGAAACCGCACCGGTGCTGCATGCCTGCGAGGAGGTTGTGCGGGAAATTGCCGGGCTCTGCGCCAATGTGGTGGCCGAAATTCCCGAGGAGCTCTCCGCCGACCTGAACGACGCGGGCGCAACCCTGGTGGGCGGCGGCGCGGAGCTTACCGGGCTGGACAAGCGCATCGGCGATACGCTGGGCATTCCCTGCCGCATTGCAGACGCACCCTCGAAATGCGCCGCGCGGGGACTGTTTGAAATCATGCGCGCGCCGGAGAAATATGAAAATGCCGTGCTGCGCCACGCCAGGAAGGGCGGCCGATGAAGCGAAGCGTTCTTTCCGGCGGCCAGCCGCTGGAATACATATTGATACAATCCAAGCGCAAGAGCGTGCTCATGCAGGCGCTGCCGGAGGGCGTTACCAAGGTATACGCCCCGGCCTACATGCGCCTGAAGGACATCGACGCCATGGTGCGGAAGAAGATTCCCGAGCTGAAGCAGATGCACGAACGGCTGGACAACGAACTGCGCCGCAGCCGGCTGGAGCACCCCGTTTCCCCGGGCAGCCGTATCTGCGTGGAGGGAAAGGGACTTCGGCTCATATTGGAAAAAGGCGAGCGCATTTCCATGAAAATCGATGGAGAAAGCTGTATCCTGCGGCTGAAAGAGCCCGAAAACGAAGAAGCCGTGCGGCATGCGCTCAAGCAGGCGCTCTCCCGGCTGGCGCTCAGGCGCATCCGTGAAGAGCTGGGCAGCTATGCGCCGCGCATCGGCGTGGAATTCGGCCGGGTGGCCATCCGCGATCAGAAATCCCGCTGGGGCAGCTGCTCCGCCAAGCGCAACCTGAATTTCAATTGGAAGCTCATCATGGCGCCCCCGCAGGCGCTGGAATATGTGGTGATCCATGAGCTCTGCCACCTGATCGAATTCAACCATTCCCCCCGCTTTTGGCGGCTCGTAGAGAGCCAGATGCCCGAATATGAAAGCTGGAAAAAATGGCTGAAAACCCACGGCAGCGAGCTGGGGGTGTAAATGGAACGCTAGGCATGCTTAGGGGACTGCGTCTCCTAAAAACCCTGCCCTGGACCCCTCGGCAATAAAAATCGATCCCGGAGCGGGATCGATTTTTTGTATGGAAAAATTCTGCCTTATCTCTCCTTGCAGATTGTGCCGGGTCCGGGGGAGGGCCTCCCCCAACCCGTATATTTCCCCCTCGCTTTTCTCATTTTCCTATCAAAAATGTGTCATGGAATTATCGGGCAAATATACGGGCAATGTATGGCCCATATCACTTGAAAGTCATAAGAAAATAATATAAAATGTAGGGTAGACTGAGGTGAAATGCGATGATTCGAATGATTGTGACCGACCTGGACGGCACGCTGCTGGCCGGGGGAAACAATATACCGGAGGAAAATATTTCCGCGCTTGCCCGGGCGATGGAGGCCGGGGTAAGGGTGGTTTTGTGCAGCGGCCGCATGGTGGAGGCCACCTGCCCGATATGGGAAAAAGTGCGCTCCAACGCCCCCATGGTGCTGTTCAACGGCGCGATGGTTTACGACGGGGAAAATGATGAAATCCTGCGCGGCCACACCATTCCGCGGGAGACTGCGCTCGCGGTCCTGCGGGAAGTGGAAGCGCGGGGCTGCTATGTGCAGGCCTTTCCCGGCAGGGGCTATTATTTGGAAAAGGCCAACGAATGGACTGCCTATTACTCCGGAAAAATCGGGGTGCAGGGCATAGAAACCGGCAGAAAGCTGAGCGCCTGGCTGGATACGGATGTGTACAAGCTGCTGTGTCTCGGGAAACCGGAGCAGCTTGCCCTGCTGGCCCGGGAGCTGGGGCCGAAATTCCCGGATGTATGCTTTGTGAAATCGGCGGAGACGCATCTGGAGATCGTGGCTGCGGGGGTGGATAAATCCACCGGACTCCGCGAGCTGGGCGAAATACTGGGCATTTCTCCGCAGGAAATGATCGGTTTCGGCGACGAGGCCAACGATTTGCCGATGCTCAGCCATGTGGGCACGGTCTATGTGATGGAAAATGCGCCGGAGAACGTGCGCCGGGAAGTGCGGCTCGTTGCTCCGAGGAATACGCAGGCGGGGCTTGCGAAGATCGTAAATCTCTGCCTGAACGAGGGAAGAATGGGAAGGGGCTGAAGCCATGATCCGCGAAAAGGACTTTGTAGAAACCCTGGGACTTACCCGCATTTATGATGCGAAACTGAAATACCTGCCCATCGAGGTGAGCAATTCCACCCGCCCGGGACTCCAGCTGGCGGACTACTGGGATTTCTTCGCCTACGAGCGGCCGCAGCTGCTGGGATTGGTGGAGATGACCTACCTCTCCAGCCTGGATGAGAGCACCCGCCGCGCCCGGCTGACCCGGCTTTTTAATTACAAATTGCCCTGCATCATCATCTGCCGCGGCATTCCCTGCTTCGATGAAATGCTGATATTGGCGGCGGCGCACCGCATTCCCATCTATTCCACGCCCCATGAAACCACGAAATTTGAATTGGAATTGATCAATTACCTGAACAGCGAGCTGGCTCCCAAGGAGACCCGCCACGGCGTATTGGTGAATGTATTCGGCACAGGCATGCTGATCACCGGCAACAGCGGCGTGGGCAAGAGCGAGGCGGCGCTGGAATTGATCAAGCGCGGCCACCAGCTGGTTGCCGATGATGTGGTGCAGATTCGCCGCATCAATGAAAAGCGGCTGGAGGGCGAATCCCCGGAGCGGGTGCGCCATTTCATGGAAATCCGCGGCGTGGGCATTATAAATGTGGCGAATATTTACGGCGCGGGCGCTGTGCAGCGCAGGAAGAGCATCGATATGCAGGTGCATCTTGAGATGTGGCAGAATGGCAAGGAATACGACCGCCTGGGCCTCACCGAGGAATACACGGAAATCCTGGGCGTGCGCATTCCCTCGCTGCTGCTGCCCATCCACCCCGGCAGGAACCTGGCCGTGGTGCTGGAGGTGGCGGCCCGCAACTTCCGCCAGAAGCAGATGGGTTACAACGCCGCCATCGAGCTGGCCCGCAGGAGCGCGGAGATCGCCCAGCGCGAGGCCATGGAGGACGAAGAGGAGGAATAATTCCATGTATTATATCGGTATCGACGTAGGCGGCACCGGCATCAAGGCCGGCCTGGTGGACCAGAATGGCAAAATCCTGCACAAATGCGCCTGCCCCACCGGCGTGGAGCGCGGCCATGAGGCAGTGATCCATGATATGGCGCAGCTGGCCATCCGCGTTGCCGGGGAATACGGCTGCGGCATGGACGGGGTGCATTCCATCGGCATCGGCATCCCCGGCATCCACGATCCGGCCACCATGCGCGTGCCCTTCTGCACGAACCTGGCATGGCATGATGTGCCGCTGGTTCAGCTGATGCAGAAGGAGATTGACAAGCCGGTGTATGTGAACAACGATGCAACCGTTGCCGGGCTCGCCGAATCCGTGGCGGGCGTGAGCAGCGGGGTGAAAAACAGCGTGTTTATCACCCTCGGCACCGGCGTGGGCGGCGGCGTGGTGATCGATGGCAAGGTATTCATGGGCCCCCACGGCATCGCCACCGAAATCGGCCACATGATCACCGTGGCCGGCGGCGAGATGTGCACCTGCGGCAACCGCGGCTGCTGGGAGAGATACGCCAGCGCATCGGCCATCATCCGCGAGGGCAGGCGGTTTGCGGAGGCAAACCCCGAGAGCCCGCTGGCAAAATCCGTGGAAAACGATCTTTCGAAGATCGAGGCGCGCACCGTGATCGATCTCGCCAAGGCGGGGGACCCGGACTGCGTGAAGCTGTTTGACGATTATGTTTACCACCTGACCGTGGGCATTGTGAACCTGATCAACCTCTACGATCCGGAGATCATCGCCCTGGGCGGCGGCGTATCCCATGCGGGCGATTTCCTGCTGGACAAGGTGCGCGCGCTGCTGCCGCAGCTGGTATTCTTTAAGACCATGCCCCATGCAAAGATCGAGCTGGCCCGCCTCGGCAACGATGCAGGCATCATCGGCGCAGCCATGCTGGGCAGGCAAGAGGTTTGATTATGCGCGCATACGAACGTTTGCTGAAATACGCACAATACGACACCGCCTCCGATGAGAGCAGCCCCAGCTGCCCTTCCACAGAGAAGCAAAAGATTCTCGGCGCGGATCTGGTAAAGGAAATGCTGGAGATGGGCATTGCCGACGCCCAAATGGATGAACACGGCTATGTATACGGCTCCATTCCGGCAAACTGCGATGGCCAGCCCGCCATCGGCCTGATCGCCCACATGGACACCGTGGACTGCGTGCCGGTGGTTCCCGTGAACGCCCGAATCATTGAAAACTACGATGGAGAAAGAGTGCAGCTCGCCGGCGGCGATTGGCTGGACCCGGCGGAATTCCCGGAGCTGCGCGAGCGCGCGGGCAAGGATTTGATCGTGACCGATGGCAAGACCCTGCTGGGCGCGGACGACAAGGCGGGCATCGCCGAAATCCTCACCGCATGCGAGGCAATCCTTTCCTCCTCCCGCAAGCACGGCAAGATCTGCATCGGCATCACCCCGGACGAGGAAATCGGCCGCGGCGCGGACAAGTTTGACATCCCCGGCTTCGGGGCGGACTTCGCCTACACCGTGGATGGCGACGCCGTGGGCGGCATCGAATATGAAAATTTCAACGCCGCGTCCGCCGCGCTCAGCTTCCGCGGCAAGAGCGTGCATCCCGGCAGCGCCAAGGACAAGATGATCAATGCCGCGCTGCTGGCTATGGAATTTGATTCTCTGCTGCCGCCCCAGCAGCGGCCCGAGCACACCGAGGGCTACGAGGGCTTTTACCATCTCTGCGAAGTGAAGGGCGATGTGGAAAACGCATCCTCCTTCTACATCATCCGCGACCACGACAAGGCAAAGTTTGCCGAGAAGAAGGCCGCCATGCAGCGCGCGGCGGATTTCATGAACGCCAAATATGGCCCGGGCGCCGTGGAATGCAAGGTTTCGGACAGCTACTTCAACATGAAGGAAGTGCTGCAGCCGCACATGCATGTGATCCACCGCGCTGAGGCCGCCTACCGCGCAGTGGGCGTGGAGCCCTTCGCCAAGCCCATCCGCGGCGGCACCGATGGCTGCAAGCTCTCCTTCGAGGGCCTGCCCTGCCCCAACCTCGCCACCGGCGGCATGAATTACCACGGCCGCTTCGAATGCATCGCCGTGCAGGATATGGACAAGATGGCGGAGATGATTGTGGAGCTGGTCTGCGTGGGGTGATGCGGGAACGGTCAGGGGACAGTGTCCCCGCCGTCTCCCTTCAGCGTCCCCCAACGTCTTCCCCAGAAAGGAGAACTCATGCGTTTTACCAAGATGCACGGCATCGGCAACGATTTTATCGTTGTGGATGCGATGAATAAGGAAATTGAAAACCCGAACGAACTGGCAGTGAAGCTGTGCAACCGGCGCACGGGCGTCGGCGGCGATGGCTTGATCCTGATGGTGCCGAGCAAACGCGGCGATTCGATGATGCGGATCATCAACAGCGATGGTTCGGAGCCGGAGATGTGCGGCAACGGCGTGCGCTGCGCGGCGAAGTTTTTGTACGACAGCGGCATTTGCAAAAAGACCGAGATGGACATCGACACGCTGGCAGGCGTGAAGCACATTGTTTATAATCCGGAGAAGCATTCCGCCACGGTGGACATGGGCGAGCCGGACTTCGAGCCCGCGCGCATCCCGGTAGCGGCGGATTCCAACCTGTTTTCCGCGAATCTCGGTGGAAGGAAGGTGGATTTCTTCTGCGTATCCATGGGCAATCCCCACGCGGTGACCTTCGATTTCTTCCCGGATGACGAAGATTTTGCCCGCTTCGGCCCCTACATGGAGAGCCATCCCCTGCTGCCCGCCAAGGCGAACATTGAATTCTGCCGCATCGACGGCCCCGGCAAGGTGACCGTGAAGGTGTGGGAGCGCGGCTGCGGCCCCACCCTCGCCTGCGGCACCGGCTCCTGCGCGGTGCTCGCCGCCGGCGCGAGCCTGGGCCTGATCGATCGCAGCGCGGAAATCCGCCTGCCCGGCGGCTCCCTGCACGATGTGTGGGCCGATGACAACCACATTTACATGACCGGCCCGGCGGAGACGGTGTACGAGGGGGAGGTACAGTGAGGGGAGACGTCAAGGGGAGAACGTTAGGGGACTCCGTTCCCTAAAACCCCTGCCAGGGGAAATCACTTCCCCTGGACCCCTCTGTAAAGGCATGCTTCGCATGCCTTGAATATTTTTTGAACAACGCGCCGCCAAATGGCGCGTTGTTCGTTTGCGCCGGGTCCACTAAGCGCCTCCCCGTCATACCCCCGCCGGCCGCCGCATAAAATCCTGCAAACCATCCTGGAGGGGATTGCATGGAACAGAACAGCCATGGCATAACGCTCAGCGCCCGCAGCCATGCGGAGATCACAGGGGTGAGCGATGTGGATTGCTTCAACGAGGGGATGGTGGTGCTGACCACCACGATGGGCACGATGACGATCAGCGGCAGCGGCCTGAACATATCGAAGCTGAGCCAGGAGGAGGGTCGGGTGACGATCGACGGGGAATTTGATTCCATCGAATATTCGGGAAAGAGCCAGAACGGGAAGGGCGGCTTTTTCAGCCGGCTGCTGCGCTGATGCTGTTTGCCACGATGGGGCAGGGCCTGCTGTTTCTATGGATGATGGCGGCGGGCGCGGTGGTGACGGTGTGGTATTTGCTGTGCGCGGGGCTGCGGCGGCTCACGCAGGCGGGATTTTGGCTTACCCTCGCCTGCGATCTGCTGTTTGGCGCGGGCGCGGCAGTGATCCTGCTGTTTTTCCTGGTGAGCGGAAATTACGGCAGCGTGCGGCCGTTCGCGCTGCTGGGCGCGGGCTTGGGGGCAAGCATCTGCGCGCTGGCGCTGGTTCCGCCGCTGAAGGGCATGGGAAAAGTGCTCGGCAATGCGGGGAGGCGCATTATGACGGCGATCTCCCAAAATCGTCTGTTGAAGGTCATATTTAAATGACAGGAATCCCCATGGAAATGTCGAAGTTTTTATCATCTATGTCTTTATCCGGGTATAAGGAGGCTCCCATGCGCCGCAGACTGCGCCCACGGCCGCGCTTCTGGCTGTTTTTGATCCTGCTGATGATCGCGGGCTTTGGGCTGAGCTGCGCCGTTTCGCAGGTGAAGCGCATGCAGGTGGATGCAAGGGCTGCCGCGCTGGAGGCGGAAAAGATGGCGCTGACCGAGCGGATACGGGCGCTGGAGAAGCAATACGCCTATGTGCAGACCGACGCCTATATCGAGCGCGTGGCCCGGGACGAGCTGAACATGATTTACCCCGGGGAAATACGATACGTTTCAAACTGAGAGGAACTTTGGATGGGTCTGAAGGCCATCATAAAGCAGAATAAATGGATTTACGCCGCAGCTAAATGCCTGCGGGCTTTGCCATATCCGTTTCTAAGGGGATATATGAAAATCTGCCGGGGAATGCGGGGCATTGATGGGAAAAAGGTGTATTTTTCCAGCTTCGGCGGCAAGCTGTACAATGAAAACCCGAAATATGTGTGCGAAGCACTGATGAAGGCCTGCCCGGAGGCGAAGATCATATTCCGGCTGAACAGGGCAGGCATGGCGCAGGAGCTGCCGGAGGAAATTATCAAGGTTCCGCAGAATTCCCCCGCCGCCCTCTTCCACATGGCGACGGCGAAGGTGATCGTGAAAAACGCGGCGCTCCGACCGTGGATGGCGAAATCGAAGGAGCAGGTTTATATCCAGCTTTGGCACGGCGACCGGGGATTGAAAAAGATATTGCTGGACAAGGACCCGGCGGCGAACGTGCCGGACAGAAAACTGATGGACATCGGCGTTTCCGCATCCGAAATGGGAACGCAATGCTATATGCGCCGGGGCTTCGGCTTTGGCGGCGAAGTGCTGGAGTGCGGCTACCCGAAGAATGATATACTGGTGAACCCGCCTGCCGGGCTGGAAGCAAATATCCGGCGGGAGCTGGGCCTGGAGGGCAAGAAGATATTGCTCTATGCGCCCACCTTCCGGGATAAAACCAGCGGCAGCGCCCAGCAGGCGAATTTCAGCCTCGGGCGGCTGAAAAAAACGCTGGAGGAAGCCACCGGGGAGGAATGGGAGGTGCTCACCCGCGGGCACACGCTCAATACCGGGGTGAAGGCCGATGCGGGAAGGGATGTTTCCGCCTACCCGGACGTGAGCGAGCTTTTGCTGGCCACGGATATGCTGGTGACGGATTATTCCTCCATCTGCGGGGATTACATGATCCTGGAAAGGCCCATCATACTCTACCACGCCGACCGGGGCCAATATGACCGGGAGCTGATCTTCGATCCGGAGAAATCGCCTTACAGGATCGCCCACAATGAGGAGGAGCTGACCGGCATCGCCGCCCGCTTCGGCGATGCTGCGGAAAATTGCCGCGCATTGGCCGGATTTTACGGCATGCGGGAGAGCGGCCGTGCCAGCGAAATTGTGGCCGGAAGAATCAAGGAGATCATTGAAGGATAACTATGCTGAAGAAACTAAAGCAGGCGCTCAAGCGCAATCGAAAGCTGTATCTTGCCATTTCGCCGGTGTTCGGGCTCTACCGAAACGCCGTGATGGGCTGCGCCCGCATTTTTAAGGGTTACGACGGCAGGCTCGCCGTGTTTTCCGCCTTTGACAGCCGATCCTACAACGATAACCCCCGCTACATCTCCGAGGCGCTGCATGAAATCTGCCCGGAGGCGAAGATCGTGTGGCTGTTCAGGGACGTTCAGAAAGCGAAGCGGGATTACGATATCCCGGACTACATCACCTGCCTGAACGCCATCTCCCGGGAGGGCGTGAGCGCGCTGGCACGGGCGCGGATTGTGGTGGACAACTTCAACAAGCGCAGCTATATCAGGCTCAAATATCCCCAGCAGGTGTACATCCAGACCTGGCACGGCGACCGCGCCTTTAAGAAGGTGGGCTACGATAACCCCGGCCAATACAAGTATCTGATCGAGGAGCACGCCACGCTTTGCATATCCGGATCGGACTACGGGGACAGGCAGTTCCGCTCCGCCTTCCGCTACAAGGGCGAAATCATGAAGGTGGGCTATCCGAGGAACGACATCCTGCTGCGGAATGATCCCTCCGGGGCAGAAACCATCCGGGAAAGGCTCGGCATTTCCTCCGAAACGAAGCTGCTGATGTATGCTCCCACCTTCCGGGATGTGGAGCAGCGGGCCCACCGGCCCCAGCAGGCGAGGTTTGACCTGCTGCATGTGCTGGATACGCTGGAGAGGAGCACCGGGGAGAAATGGCAATGCCTGGTGCGCGCCCACTACATGAGCTACGGCATCCCTACCGACGATGCTTCCGGCAGGCTGGTGAACGTGAGCAGCTACCCCGAAATGGCGGAGCTTCTCAAAATTTCCGATGCGCTGATCACGGATTATTCCTCCTGCGCCGGGGATTTTGCCCTCACCCGCCGGCCCATCTGGCTCTACCAGGATGATATTGAGGATTACAAAAACAACAACCGCGCCCTCTACTTCGACATGGCGGAATCGCCCTACTGGGTGGCTTCCACGCCGGAGGAGATGGACGCGCTGATCCGGAACACCACCCCGGAATCCGCCAAAGAGAACTGCGAAGCCATCCTTCGCTTCTACGGCGAGGCGGAGACCGGCCACGCCGCCAGATCCGTGGCGGAATACATCGTCTCCAAGATGGAGAATGTCAAACCCTAAAATCCCACGACAACCCCTCCGGCGCTTTGCGCCACCTCCCCTTGCACAGGGGAGGCGTGGATCAAACCCCATCCTTATCATTTACCCCTTCTATCGGAGGAAAAAGCATGAAACCCATCCAGACCGCCGTTGTGATCGGCGGAACCAGCGGCATCGGGCGCTCCATCGCCCGGGCGCTGGCAGGGCTCGGCGCGCAGGTGACCGCCTACGGCCGCAGCCTTCCCGAAAATGAGCCGGGCATTGAATACCGCCGTCTGAACCTGCTGAGCGATGATCTGGGCTGCCTGCGGGAGCACATCTCCTGCGGCGCGCTCATCTATGCCGCGGGGCTCGGCCGCATCGCGCCCTTTGACCAGCTCAGCGATATGGAAATCACCACCGCCTTCCGCACCAATGCCGAGGGCTTTGCCCGCGTGCTGCACATCTTCCGGGAGCGCCTCTACGGAGAAGAGGATTTCCACATCGCGGTGCTGGGCAGCATTGCGGGGCTCGTTTCATCGCCCATGTTTGCGGCATACGCGGCGGGCAAGGCGGCTGTGGCGCGGCTGTGCGAATCGGTAAATGCCGAGCTCGCCGCCGCCGGAAAGCCGAACCGCGTATTGCACATCGCTCCCGGGATGATCGAGGGCACCGGCTTCTACGGAAAGCCCGACGAACCCGAAAAGACCCGGGCGCTGGCGGAGGAGATACTCCGCCGGATGCTCAACCGTGAAACCCTGTGGATTCCCAAATACGAAGAAACCTACCGCGCGGTGATCGAGCGCTACCACGCCGATCCCGATGCCTTCGGCGCGGACAGCTGCCGCTACAAAATGGAAAGCGGCCGCGCTTCGGACAAACCCCGGGGCAAGATCGGCTTCCTCAGCGGCACCTTCGATCTCTTCCACATCGGCCACCTGAACCTGATTCGCCGGGCCAAGCAATACTGCGATTACCTGATCGTGGGCGTGCATCCCCCGGGATCGAGCCACAAGAACAAGCCCACCTTCATTCCCCTCGAGGAGCGCATGGCGATACTTGAGAGCGTGAAATATGTGGACAAGGTGGTTGTAACCCTCGATGAGGACGATGATATGTACAAGCTCTACCCCTATGATTTCCTCTTTGTCGGCAGCGATTACAAGGGAACCGAGCGCTTCAACCGCTACGAGGCGGAGCTGACCCCGCTGGGCGTAAAAATCATCTACTTCCCCTACACCCAGGGCACCAGCTCCACCCAGCTGCGGGAGGCTTTGCTCCGCAAATAAGGAGGTTTCGCCATGAATATTGCTCTGATCATTGCCGGCGGCAAGGGCGTGCGCATGCAGCAGGAGGTGCCCAAGCAGTTCCTGACCGTGAACGAAAAGCCGGTGATCGCCTATACGCTGGAGGCCTTCCAGCGCCACGCCGATATCGACGCCATCGCCGTGGTTTGCATTGCGGGCTGGGAAAGCATACTCTCCGCCTACGCCCGGGAATACGGCATTTCCAAGCTCAGGCACATCATCCCCGGCGGGGACTGCGGCCAGGCTTCCATCCGCAACGGCGTGTTTGAACTGGAAAAGCACTATGGCAGGGACGACCTGGTTCTCGTGCACGATGCGATAAGGCCCATGGTTTCCGCAGAAATCATTTCCGACTGCATCGCCACCGCCACCCAGCACGGCTCCGCCATCGCAGTGATTCCCTGCCAGGAGGCCATGCTGGTGACCGGCGACCAATTATCCACCAATTCTTCCTTCCCACGCGCGAACCTGCGCCGCACCCAGACCCCGCAGGGCTTTCCCATCGGAACCCTGGCCGACGCCCACCGCGAGGCGCTGGAAAAGGGAATCACCAAGTCCATCGCTTCCTGCACGCTGATGGTGGAGCTGGGAAGAACCATATTCTTCTCCCACGGCTCCGAAAAGAACCTGAAGCTCACCACCCCCGAGGATATTGACATCTTCAAGGCACTGCTGGCGGTAAGAGACGTTCAGGGGCGCTGCCCCTGAAACCCCGCCAGGGGGCGCGCCGCCCCCTGGACCCGGCACAAATGAAAAACGCGCCATTCGGCGGCGCGTTTTTCAAAAAATTATTCAGGCACGCGTATGCGTGCCTTTCAGAGGGGTCCAGGGGAAATCATTTCCCCTGGCAGGGTTTCCAAAGGGACAGCGTCCCTTTGGCAGCCCCCCAGAAAGGATAAACTCCCATGTCCAACCTCACCACGCGCGAAATCCAGCTGAGCTGTCTGGAAGTGCTGAAAGAATTTGACGCACTGTGCAAAGCAAACCGGCTTACATATTTCCTGTCGGGCGGCACGCTGCTGGGGGCGATCCGGCACAAGGGCTTCATCCCGTGGGACGACGACGTAGATGTAATGATGCCGCGTGCGGATTACGAGCGGCTGCTTTCGTTGAAAAACCCCCGCGTTTACAGCGTGGAGGGCGGCAATTACGGCCGGCCATGGGCGCGGATGGCGGATGAAGGCACCCGCCGCAGCTCCGAAGCCCTGTTTACGGAGGACACCAGCGGCACATACATCGATATCTTCCCCATCGACGGCGTGCCGGAGGGGAAACTTGCCGCCAAGCTGTTTTACCGCCGCATACGGCTCTATGATATGCTGTGGCGCACGGCCATGCGCAATTCCATCGGCGAAAAGGAGCGGATGCGGGCGCTCAAGAAGATCGCCGCCGCGCTGCTCAGGCCCATCGGCCCGAGGCCCTTTGCCCGGCGGATGAACAAAATTGCCATGGCGCAGGATTACGGCGGCAAATACCGCGGCGTTTCGATGATCACCCACTACGACGCCCGGGAAAAGATGCCTGCCGGGGTATTTGACCACGCAGTGGAAGTGGATTTCGAGGGCCTGCGCCTTCCCGCGCCCTGCGGATATGATGCATACCTGACCCGGCTCTACGGGGATTACATGGTTCTGCCGCCGGAGCACCGGCGCGCAACCCACAATGCCAGCTACCAGAAATCGGAGGCTAACGAATGAAGGCGGAGGACAATCTGTTTCAGCGGGAGGCGGAGAAATTTGCCGCGCTGGATTTGCCCTGGGAGAAGCTGCGGGGCAAGGCCATTGCCATCACCGGGGCTACCGGGCTGATTGGCGGGAGCCTGCTGCGCTACCTGCGGGCCGCAAACGAAATCCGCGCTCTGGACCTGCGGCTCATCCCCCTGTGCCGGAAGCCGGATAGGCTGCCGGGCGCGGTTTTTTACGATGCGCTCGGGGAATTGCCGGAATTTGAGGCGGATTATATCATCCACGCGGCCTCCAACGCCCACCCGCTGGCCTTTTCCAGCGATCCCGTGGGCACGATGCAGGCCAACCTGCTGGGCACGATGCGCCTTCTGGAGCGCATTCGGGAACGGGGCGGGCGGCTGGTATTCTGCTCCACCGGGGAGATTTACGGCGAAAATCCCGCGCTGGACAGCTTTGACGAGGCTGCCTTCGGCGCGATTGATCCCATGCGCGCGCGTTCCTGCTATCCTGAGAGCAAGCGCGCCGGAGAGACGCTCTGCGCGGCCTACCATGCGCAATACGGCGTGGATGCGCTGGCGGCGCGGCTCTGCTATGTTTACGGGCCGGGGATCACTCCCGAGAACAGCCGGGCGGACGCGCAATTCCTGCGC
Organism: Clostridia bacterium; assembly: GCA_017481065.1. The sequence continues at coordinate 24,832 of JAFUPT010000145.1, forward strand.
AAAGCCCGGTCCGGGGAGGATATTGTGCTCAAGAGCCCGGGCAGCCAGCTGCGCTCCTACTGCTATGTTTTTGACGCGGCCTCCGCGCTGCTGACCCTGATGCTCCGGGGCGAGGCCGGGCAGGCCTACAATGTTTCCGGCAGCACCGCCAGCATACGGGAATACGCCGAAACCCTGGCCGCTCTCGCGGGCGTTTCCCTGCGCTTTGAGCTGCCTCCGGATGCCGAGAAGCAGGGCTATTCCGCCGTGACCCGCGCGGTGCTCGACAGCGGCAAGCTGCAGGCGCTGGGCTGGAAGGCGGAGTACGGCCTTGAAGAAGGCTTAAAGAGAACGCTGGGGTGACGCTGCCCCGGAACCAAGCCAAGGGGCGCTGTCCCTGCACCCTGCTCAAGGCTCTGCCTTGAGAATCCGCCAGGGGGAGAGCCTCCCCTTGGACCCCGGCACAAAGCAAATCGGCCTCGTTCCGAGACCGATTTGAATAATAAATATCAAAAAATCGACCCCGCTCCGGGGTCGATTTTTTATTCAGAGGGTTCCAAGGGGAATCATTCCCCTTGGCGGGGGTGTGGGGGCAGAGCCCCCACCGTTCTCCCCCTCACCCGTCAGTCGTACAGATCGGCGTAGCGGGAGGAGACCCAGCCGGTGACGCCCTGGTATTCAATCTTGTACCAGACGACGCCGCGGGAATCCTTCTTGGACTTGCCGAGGTATTCGGCGGTTTTGCCTTCCTTGATCACGCCGAGGCGGGTGCTGTCCTTATTGGCCTTGGCGCGGATGGAGCAATCGCCGCCCACGATGCGCACGCGCTCTGCGGTGGATTCGCCGCCGGAGGAAGTGGAGCCATCGTTGGTGGGCTGCGCATACTGGGAGGAAACCCAGCCGGTAACGCCATCATACTTCACCTTGTACCACTTCACGCCGCGGGAATCGGTCTTGGCCACGCCGAGGCTGGTGGCGACGCCGCCGCTGGGAATGGTGCCCTTGGAGGCGCTATCCTTGGAGGCGCTGGCGCGGATATTCACCTTGCCGCCCACGATGCGGATATACTTTGCGCTCACATCGGTGGTGGTGCCGGTGGGGGTATCATTACCGGAGGAGGAAGAGGAGGTCTGCTTGGCATAATCGGCATAGATCCAGCCGGTGGAGCCATTGTATTCCACCTTGTACCACTTGGAGCCGTTGGAATACTTGGCATACTTGCCCGCGCATTCCACGACGGCGCCCTCGGGGATGACGGCCTTCTTGGAGGAGGAGGCCTTGGGCTCGGAGCGCATATTTACATCTCCGGTGATCTTGAGATAATCAATGGAGGTATTGTAAATGGCCGGGCCGGAGGAAGAAGAGGAGGAACCGGAGGAGGAAGAGCTGCCGGAGCCGGTGGCAGTGCCCGTGCCGCTGCCCCAGTTGGGATTCACGGTGGCTACGGGCGCCGGGGTGGGCGTGGCATAGCCAATGGGCGTGGCCTGGGGCCTGGTGGAACCGCCGGAGGAGCTGGAGCCGCCGTTTTCAGCCGCTTCCTGGTTCTTCATGAAGTTTTCAAACCAATCGCTGGAAGCCTGCACGGCTTCGCTGGTGGGAGCGACGGTTGCGGTGGGCTCCACGCTCGGCAGCGGAGTGGTGAGGGCCACATCGGTGGCCAGCGCCAGATTGCCGGTGTAGAGCACGGTGGCGGTTCCGGTGGAGCGGACCTCGGTGAGGGTGAGCTTGGTGGGCTCCCAGACATAGAGGGTTTCGCCATCGGAAGCGACGGTGGAGCCGTTTTCGGGGGCGTAGAGGGAGATCGCGCCGGCTTCGCTTTCGAGGTTCAGCGCGCCCTCATACCATGCGACCACGCCGGCGGGCAGCGCCCAGAAGCCGGAATCCGGCTCGGCGCACTCGCTCTCGAGGGTCTTGAGCTGCACATCCAGGCTGTAAACGCGGCCCTTCAGGACGGCGCTTTCGCTGGTGCGCACGGCATATGCATCCGCAAGGTTATGGAAGTAGAGCTTCTGGTCGAGGATGGAGATATCCTCGCCGCCGCTCTTGAGCAGCAGATCGCTCTCACCGGTGTTCAGATCCAGGCGGTAGACGCAGCCGGCCTGGGCGGTGGCGGTTTCCCCATCGTTGAGCTCGGCGGAATATTCCATCTGATCGCCGCCAGCGAGGTAATAGGCATAGCCCTCGCCCACGACATAATCCAGCATCTGCGCGCCGGAGAGCTTGAGGCATACTGCGGTATCCGGCTCAACGGAATGGAGCAGGCCATCCATGAGCACCATCAGCTTGCCGCCGTAATAGGTCATGCAGGAAGCCTGGGCTGCGCCGAAGGAATACAGGCTGGAAACCTGGGCGCCGGAGCAGCTCATGATGGCGGAGGAGCCGCCGGTGGTCTTCAAATAGACCAGGCCGCCGCCGTAGTTGATAAGATCATCGATGGTATCCGCCCGGTCCATGCAGGTGGGCGCGGAGCCATCGAAGGGAACGCGCACCAGCATTTCGCCTGCGCCGGAGGGGATAACCATGTAAAGCTCATTGGCGGTGCGTACAGCATCCATGCCGTTGAGGGCAGTGACGGATACGGCCGCGGTGGTGGTCTGGGCAGGCTGCACCAGCTGCTCCGCACCGGCGACGCCGGAGAGCGCCATCAGCGCGACCAGAACCCATACGATAACCTTGCGCATAAAAAAATTCCTCCTTAGTATTACCCTTTCATTATAGCATATTCCCCAGCGAAACTCAACTATTATACTTTTAGACGGGAAAAACTTCCGTTTCGTTGCGGAAAATGCCGGGCAAAAATTGGTTTTTTCATTGCATTTGGGCCCGGAGTTTGATATAATACATAAAATTAATCCTAACGAATGGAGGGCGGAGCATGCCTTTATTTGATCGTGACGCCGAAGCCCTGCGCAAGCAGAATTTGAAGATCATGGAGGACAAGCGCCTCCGCTTTGCCGGGGAATTGCAGGACATGGGCTTTAATCCTGAAAAAATGCTGTATTGCTCCAGCGAGGAGGGCAGCTTTGTGGCCCTTGCGCGCTGGAATAACCGGGTGGCTGTAATCGTATCCCCCGCTTTCGGCAAGGAGGGCGAATTCCGCCTCGAGCTGCATGAAAAGCTGCCTTACGAAAAGGAAGATGTCTATGAAAAGGGCACCGGCCTGAACGGCGCATTCGGCTTCGGCAAGAAGGGCGCCAAGGGCTTTAAGCTGAACATCTCCCTGCGCAGCGGCGATGTGGTTTCCCTGGATGTGGTTGCAGGCCGCACTTCCTGGATGGAATGCAAGGGCAAGAAAAATCCCCTGCTCTCCACCAAGCGCCGCCGCGGCGACGCCAACCTGATCTGGGATTTGATGCCCATTGAGCCCGGCCACCTGGCCAAGATTGAAAATGCGCTGGCAACGTATTATCTGGCGTAATCGGGGAGGCTGGATTTCTCCCCTTTTATCAAAAATCGACCCCGCTTCGGGGTCGATTTTTTTGCGTATGGGTTCATGGGGAATCATTCCCCCGAACGCCGCCCTTCAAAAAAGCGCATCATGATTTCCCGGCATTCCTCCTCCAGCAGGCCGCCTTCGCTGCGGCAGAAGTGGCGGAAAGCGGGGTCCTCGGGAATGCGGTAGAGGCTGCCGGCGCAGCCGTAAGCGGGGTCATACGCGCCGAAAACCAGCCTGCCGACCCGGCTCTGGGAAATGGCCCCTGCGCACATGGGGCAGGGCTCAAGGGTGACATAGAGGGTGCAATCCTGCAAGCGCCAATCGCCGGAGGCAGCGGCGGCGCGGCGGATGGCGATCATTTCGGCGTGGGCGGTGGGATCGCAGCCCTGTTCGCGCTGGTTATGTGCGCGGGCGATGATTTCGCCCCCGCGCGCGACCACGCAGCCCACAGGCGTTTCCCCTTCGGCGGCGGCAGCATGGGCCTCGGCGATGGCGGCGCGCATCAATTCGAAATCGTTCATGCCCAAAACCCTCCTTCGCACCCATGATAGCGGAACCGGGGCGATTCGTCAAGCAAAAAAGATTCCCCCGCTGCTGGAACAACGGGGGATATGATTATGAACAGGCAGTGCGAGGAGACGAACTGACTATTCCATAATCTGGGGTTAGGTGCCTTCGACCTTGCAGGTACCACCGGTGACGGTTACCAGTTCAGCATAGGCTGCACGATCTTCATCTACCCATACGGCATTGATATTATCTGCACTAACATCGGAGATGTCGACTCTGTTCAGGGTAATGTCTGCGCCAGTGCTAGAAGTTACCAGGATTGCAGCCTTAGAGGAGGTGGTAAAAGAAGCATTCTTTACGCTAAGAGTAACCTTGGCATTAGTGGCATCTTCGTCAGCAATCTTGATGCCGCGTCCTCCAGTAACGGTCAACCCATTAATGTTAACAGTGTTACCTTCTGCCCAAATCCATACGCTGTAATTATCACCGTTCGGCGAGACAGTTACATTATTCAAAGTTGCATTCTTCTTGAATCCAACACCCGTGGCAGTTACATTATTGAGCTCTACCTCGCAATTGAAATGAGTAAGAATTCTCTTCCAATGACCAGTGTTGTTACCAGAATTCTTCAGATCAACATTGTTGAGGATCAACTTTGCATCGGATGCGGTATTGATATGGTCCCAATCACTGTCGGTATTGTAGAAAGAGAGCGTATGCCCATTACCGTTGATGGTAATAGTATCAGTGGTATCACCGCCCATGGGGAAGTCACTCCACGGCCCAACTTTGTAAGTTACATCATTAGTCAAATTAACGATGATATTCTGCTTGTCCTCGCTCAGAGCTTTAATAAGTTCCTCATCAGTAGAAACATTGGTGCCGCCTGCGGTCGGGTCGCTGTTCATAGAGCCATTTGCCCACGGGTTGGAAGGCATATTTGCAAACGCTGCATCGGAAGTATCAAAGCCGTCAGCCTGAATTGCCTGTGCAAATACAGGAATATGTACTTCGTTTTCGAAGTTGAAGTCAATCTTATTGGCATCAACATTCTTGTCGCCCAGGTAGTAACCTTCGCGGTCGAGTTCATCGCAGTAATCTACATCGTCATCCAGATAGAAGCCAACGAATGCAGCGGCAGTCCAGTTATCCGTTCTAGTGGTGTTGATATCATTTTCTGCCGGCAGGGGAGTGCTGCGGGTGAAGCAATAGATATTATAAGGAATATTATCGATAGAGAAGTTTTCAGCAACTACGGTGGGCTGGCCAGCAAAATCGTCATAGTAGGGAGATTCACTATCACTGTCGTTATAGCTGCCCGAACCCAGTTCATCGAAACGATTGCCAAGATTCCAATGCAGTGCATTCTTGGAAGCATCACCGTCGATTGCTTCCAATGCAGAGGGAACGGCTACGAAAATGCGTACCCATGCCGGGCTCTCGCCCTTGTTTTCTACGCGGACAATCTTGTCAACGTAGTTCTTTGCATTGATTTCTGCGGGCATGCCCCAGTCATCCTTGGGATCCTGTGCGGAACCAACGATGGGCATCAGGTTCTTATTCTGAACGAAATCAACCAGTGCGCTGCCATCGGCGTTGCGCTGTTCTTCGTGCAGAACGATGTCAACCTTACCCACGGTCATGGTGTTTACCGCGGATTCGTCATCCGTCAGGTAGGCGACGGTGCCGGAGATGGCAAGAGTGGCAACGAGGGCCAGGCTCAGTACCATTGCCAGGATTTTCTTCACGGTGTTGTCCTCCTCTATTATACCCCTTTTGGGAGCATATATTTACAGAAATATGATAACACTTTTCAAAAAAAAAAAAAAACGACGGAATTATTAAGAAAATATCAACAAAATGACATAAATTTGGCGGAGGGGCGGCGGGATATGGGTATCCCGCCCCGGAAAAGGGATATGGGGAAATCCACCGCATTTTTCCTTGCATAAATAATGCATAAAATTTAGCTGATATGCACTTATTTAACGGACATTATACATAAATATGCAGATTCCCCCTTGATTTTCAGGGAATTCGGTGTATAATATACCACAGAAAGACAACGACCGCACTGCGGCCCTGACAGGAGATATAAAAATGAAGAAGAATACTTACAAGAAAATCGTTCTGGCATATTCCGGCGGACTGGATACCTCTATCATCATTCCGTGGCTGAAGGAAAACTATGAAGGCTGCGAAGTGATCGCCGTTTCCGGCAACGTGGGCCAGGCAGACGAGCTGGAGGGCCTGGAGGAGAAGGCGCTCAAGACCGGCGCTTCCAAGCTGTATGTTGAGGACCTGAACAAGGAATTCATTGAGGACGTGGTAATTCCCTGCGTGCAGATGGGCGCAAAATATGAAAACACCTATCTGCTGGGCACCAGCATGGCACGCCCGATCATCGCCAAGCGCCTGGTGGAAATCGCCAAGGCAGAGGGCGCGGACGCCATCGCCCACGGCTGCACCGGCAAGGGCAACGACCAGGTTCGCTTCGAGCTGGCCGTGAAGGCATTTGCTCCCGATATGCCCATCATTGCTCCCTGGAGAATTTGGGACATCAAGGGCCGCGAAGAGGAGATTGATTACGCCGAGGCGCACAACATTCCGCTGAAAATCAGCCGCGAAACCAACTATTCCAAGGATAAGAACATGTGGCATCTGAGCCACGAGGGCCTGGAGCTGGAAGACCCCGCCAACGAGCCGAAGTATGCCGGCAACATGGAAATGGGCGTGACTCCCGAGGAAGCTCCCGAAACCCCGGATTATGTTTCCATCACCTTCGAAAAGGGCGTTCCGGTAGCGCTGGACGGCGAGAAGATGGATGCGGTTTCCCTCGTTTGGAAGCTGAACGAGCTGGGCGGCAAGCACGGCGTGGGCATCATCGATATCGTTGAAAACCGCCTGGTGGGCATGAAGTGCCGCGGCGTGTATGAAACTCCCGGCGGAACCATCCTGTACCACGCACATGAGATGCTCGAGCAGCTGTGCCTGGACAAGTATACCCAGCACTACAAGCAGCGCATGGCCCTGGAATTTGCCGATATCGTTTACAACGGCCAGTGGTTCAGCCCCCTGCGCGAGGCCATGAGCGCTTTCTGCGAAAAGACCCAGGAGACCGTGACCGGCACCGTGAAGCTCAAGCTCTACAAGGGCAATATCATCGGCGCAGGCATGACCAGCCCCTATTCCCTGTATGATCCGGAAATCGCCACCTTCGACGCTGAAGACGTTTACGATCAGACCTGGGCAGACGGCTTCATCACCCTGTTCGGCCTGCCCACCCAGGTGCATGCCAAGATGAAGGCAAAGAACAACCTGATGTAAAAAATCTTC
>JAFUPT010000146.1 GCA_017481065.1 Clostridia bacterium
ATGAGAATGGTATACATACTATATCACATTTTGCCTTTCTCAGGCAAGGATTTTGAAACTTTCACGCTTTGTTCACAGTTTTTCTGTGCGGCGGCGCATATGGGCGGCCTCCAGCCAATGGATCACCCGCTGCCGGGGCAGGAGCCAGTTCACCAGCAGCGCGATGGCCACGCCCACGCCTGTATCCGCCATGCGGGCCAGGGAGTAGGAAATGTAGGTGTCCACAGGCGTATTGAAGAGGATGATGCACAGCACCACGCCGCCGGGCTGCACCGCACCGGGCCAGTGGAACAGCTGGCTGCAAATGATCAGCGCCACCACGCCCACAAACAGGAACAGGAGCATCAGCGGCTCCTTGTTGCCGTCGGGGTAGAACAGGATATACAGCCGGAAGAGCAGCATGCCCAGCACGCCGCCGATGATCGTGCCGAAGAAGCGGTTGCCGCCGTTGAGCCGGGAGTTGGACATATCGCTGCCGGTGCCGAAGATCGCGCCGATGCAGGCAAAGGTAGGGTTGCGATCCACTACGAAGTACAAAAGCGCGCAGAGTGTGGCCGACAGGGCCGTTTTGATGTTGCGCTGACCCACGTGCAGGTGAAAATTCGGATCCGTCAAATGCATGGTCATGTGCTCCTTCGGGCATGTTTTCTTTTGTGTGCAGGAAAAGCGCACGATGCCTATTATATCATGGATTCGGGCTGAAACAAGGGCGGAATGCAGCTTTTTTCCTGCAAAAAATCCAGAATTTTCACAAAAACTCCCCTTCCCGGCCAGGAAGGGGACATTTTCATGGATCAGCCCTCAGCGGCCTCCACAAAGGCTACGCCGTAAGCATTGGGCCCGATGTGGCAGGCGATGGAGGGGCCCAGGGAGCTCAGAAGGCCCTCGTTGATGCTCACGCCCAGGGACTTGAGCTTGCGAATCAGCGCGGCGCAGTTGTCCGAGCAGAAGGAAAAGAAGGGAATCACGGGGAAGCTGCCGTCGATTTTGCGGGCGGCGATGCGCTTGGCCAAGGAATCAATGGCGCGATGCCGGCCAAAGGCGGTGCCACAGACGGAGATGGTGCCCTCGGGCGTGACGTGGAGCAGGGGCTTCAAATGCGTCAGCGTGCCGATGCTGGCGGCAGCCCTGGGCAGGCGGCCGCTGCGGACGAGGTTATCCAGGGTGTCGAGGCTGGCCATGAGGCGGATGCGACCCCGCAGCTCCTCCAGCTCGCGCACCAGCTCCTGGGCGCTGTGGCGAAGGCTGTCCCGCAGCTTGCAGGCGTGGAGCACAAGAAGCTTCTGCGCGGCGGCGCCATTGAGCGCGTCGATGATGTGAATGCGGTCATAATCGATCATGGAGCGGGCGAGCATGGCGCTCTGCATGGTGCCGGAGAGCGCGGAAGAGATGCAGATGCACACCGCATCCTCCCCCGCGTCCCGGGCGGCCTCAAACTCGGTCAGGAAGGCGTCGGGCGAGGGCTGGGAGGTCTTGCAGGGCTCGCCGGCGTTGATTTTCTGCCAGAAAAGCTGCTCCGTCAGATCCTTGCCGGGGGTGAAGGTGGTTTGCCCGAACATCACCTGCACCGGCACGCAGTGCAGATCGTGGTCAGCGAGCTCTTGCGGCGTAAAATCGGCGGCGGAATCGGTAATAATGCGCATGAAAAATCCCCTTCAGTCAGAATACTTTCATTGTATGCGAGACGCAGGAAGAATGTCAAGAATCAATTTCTTTTGATGAAAGGGAGGACAGCCTGCGGATGCAGGGCGGTTCATTCCCTGCAGAGGCTGTCCCATTCATGTATGATAGCATCAAAGGAGGTAGTATGCAATGAAGGACGTACATATCACCGCCGCCAT
>JAFUPT010000147.1 GCA_017481065.1 Clostridia bacterium
GGACGCTGGGGGCTGTCCGCCCCCAGAACCCCGACCAAAGAGAATGATTCCCTTTGGAAACCCCAGCAATGAAAAACGTGCCCAGAACGGACACGTTTTTCAAATAATTATTCTGCGATGCGCAGCATCGCATGTGCCGGGTCAAGGGGCGGCTCGCCCCGTGCAGGAGTCCAGAGGGCAGCGCCCTCTGGCAGGGGTTCTTAGGGGACGGAGTCCCCTAAGCCTCACGCCTCCACAAACAGCTCGGCGATCTGCACGCAGTTGGTGGCAGCGCCCTTGCGCACCTGGTCGCCGCAGCACCAGAGGGTGAGTCCGCGCTCGTCATCGATCAGGTCGCGGCGGATGCGGCCGACGTATACCAGATCCTGGTCGGTGGTATCGAGGGGCGTGGGATAGTTGCGGCCGTTGAGGTCATCCACCAGCACGCAGCCCTTGGCGGAAGCCACGGCGGCGCGGGCCTGCTCCACGGTCATGGGGTCCTTGGTGATGAACTGCACGGAGATGGAATGGCTGCGCATCACAGGCACGCGCACGCAGGTGCAGCACACCTTGAGCTCGGGCAGGTGCATAATCTTGCGGCCCTCGTTCTGCATCTTCATCTCCTCGGTGGTGTAGCCGTTTTCCAGCTCAGAACCGATCTGGGGAATCACGTTGGAAAGAATCTGGCAGGGGAAGGTCTTGTTTGCGGCGGTCTTGCCCTCCGCGCTGGCCTTGATCTGCTCCTCCAGCTCATACATGCCGGCCACGCCCGCGCCGGATACGGCCTGGTAGGTGCAGGCGATCATGGTTTCGATCTCCGTCACCTTGCGGATGCCGCCCAGCGCCACCATGGTGATGATGGTGGAGCAGTTGGGGTTGGAGATGATGCCGTTGTGCTTGAATGCATCCTCGGGGTTGATCTCCGGAACCACCAGCGGCACATCATCCTGCATGCGGAATGCGGAGGAATTGTCAATAAACACCGCGCCGGCCTTCACAATCGCCGGGGCGAACTGCTTTGCCTGGGCGTTCTGCACAGCGCCGAGCACGAAATCCATGCCCTCGAAGGAGGATTCCGTGGCTTCCTCAATGGCGATTTCCTGGCCCTTGAAGGTGATGGTCTTGCCTGCGGAGCGGGCGCTTGCCAGGGGCAGGAGCTTGCCCACGGGGAAATTGCGCTCTTCGAGCACCTGGATCATCTGCTGGCCGACAGCGCCGCTTGCGCCGAGAATTGCGATATTATAGAGCTTCATAGCTTATGCCTCCTGATTCATGAATCCATCGTAGAGCGTGCGGATGGTGCGATCAAAGTCCTTGTTGTCCACGCCTACGATGATGCTGATCTCCTCAGAGCCCTGAGCGATCATGCGGATATTGATGTTGTTTGCGCCCAGCGCGCCGAAGAGCTTGGCCGAAGAGCCGGGCACGCTCACCATGCGGCGGCCCACGCAGGCAATCAGGGCGATGTTATCGTCCATCTTGATGCGGTCGGGCTTGAGCTTCTTCTTGATATCGGCGATCACATCGTAGATGCGGTCGCGGATCTGCACCGTGGGCATTACCACGTTGAAGGAATCCACGCCCAGGGTGATGTGCTCCACCTCCACCTTGCAGGCTTCCAGCATCTCCAGGGTTTCGCGGATGATGCGGGTATCGGTGGAGATGTGCTTTTTATAGATGGTGAGCACGGTAAAGCTCCGGCGGCCCGCAATACCGGTGATGAGCCGCTTGGACTGGGCCAGCTTCTCATCGATGTTTTCCATAATCATGGTGCCGGGGTCCTGGGGGCGGTTGGTGTTGCGGATGTTCAGGGGGATGTTCTTTTCCTTCACGGGAAGGATGGATTCCTCATGCAGCACGGATGCGCCCATGTAGGAAAGCTCGCGCAGCTCCTGGTAGGTGATGTATTTGATGGGCTTGGGATTATCCACCACCCGGGGATCGCACATCAGTATGCCGGATACATCCGTCCAGTTTTCGTAGATATCCGCGTCCAGGGCGTTTGCCACGATTGCGCCGGAAATATCGCTGCCGCCGCGGGTCATCACGCGGATGCGGCCGTTGGGCATGGAGCCGTAGAAGCCGGGCATCACGAAGCGGGGCGTGTGCATGGCGAGATCAGCGATGGCGCGGTAGGTGCGCTCATAATCGATCTGGCCGTCGTAATTGAAGTAAACGCATTCGGATGCATCGATGAAGCCGTAGCCCAGGTATTCGGCCATCAGCCGGGCGGTGAGATATTCGCCGCGGGATACCAGGTAATCCACGGAGATATCCTGGTTCAGCTCGCTGCGCAGCTTTTCAAATTCCGCCTCGAGATTGTATTTCAGTCCTAGCTCATCCCGGATGCCGTAGTACCGCTCCTCGATCATGGAGAAGATATCCTCGTGGGATACGCCGTAATTGATGTGGGCATGGGTCAGGTAGAGCAGGTCGGTAATCTTCGAATCCTTCTTGTAACGCTTGCCCGCCGCCGAAACCACCACGCACATGCGGGAGGGGTCGGCCTGGATAATGTCCTTGATCTTTCGAAACTGCTCCGCGCTTGCCAGGGAGGAGCCGCCAAATTTTGCCACTTTCAGCATATGTTCTTACCTTCTTTTGGATGCGAAGTTCCAAAGCCGCGCATCCAGCTTTCTTATAAAAAACTTTTGTTACTTCTGGATTCCCGCGAAGAAGCAATCCTTCCTGCCGGCCATCTTTTCATGCATATCCTTCACGGATACGGGCACGGTCACGATGTGCTGCGCGCCGTTCTTCTCCTCGCAGGATGCAATCCATTCCGCCGGGAAATCCACGCCCGCCGGGATGCGCACATAATAGGCATGCACGGCGGAGGCATTGTCCGGGACAACTGCGGCGCAGGCTTCGCTGGTCATGTACATGCAGCCGGCGGAAATGCTCTGCACATCGCGGATCACGTTCGCCGCGGTGGGCAGCTTGCCCGCGCCCTGGCCGGTGTAGCTCATCAGGCCGTAGCTCTCGCCCTTGTACCAGGCGTAGTTCACATTCTTGAGAATCGCCGCCTCAGGGGCGTTCGCGGCCACCAGGGTGGGCTCCACATAGGCGCTCAGCTTATCGCCGCTCTTTTCTGCGCAGGCGCACAGGCGCAGCACCATGCCGTTCGCCTTGGCCCAGTCCACATCGGCGGCGAGCACGGAGGAAATGCCGGCGGTGGGAATGTCCTCGGGCTTCACATAGGCGTCAAAGCCCACGGAGCAGGAGAGGATCAGCTTGCGCTGGGTGTCCAGGCCATCCACATCGCTGGAGGGATCGCGCTCGGCGTAGCCCAAATCCTGGGCCACCTTCAATGCTTCGGCGTAATCCTTGCCCTCACCCTGCATGGAATCGAGGATGAAATTGGTGGTACCGTTCAGGATGCCGCCGAGGGATACCAGGGTATCGATCTCCTTGGCAATCTTCAAATTGGCCAGATAGGCGATGCCGCCGCCGCAGGCCGCGCCGTAGAGGAAGGCCACGCCCTTTTCCCGGGCAATCTTCACCAGCTCCTCGCCGTACACGGAAACCAGCAGCTTGTTGGCGGTCACGAAATGCTTGCCCGCCTCGATGCTTGCCTTGGCAAATTCGTAGGCCGGATGCAGGCCGCCCATGGTTTCCACCACGAGCTCAATTTCGCCGTCGTTCAGGATATCTTCAATATTATCGGTAATATATTCCGCCTGGAAGCGCTTCTCCAGCACCTTCTTCAGGGTCACGCCCTCCAGCTTGTTTGCAATTTCAAAAACGCCGGAACCGATGGTTCCCATGCCGAGCAATGCGATGGTCATAATCATTCTCCTTGGATGTTCGTGAAAATTTGTCGCTAGTCTTTACAATAAAAACACTTGTTTTTCCGTGGGAAACATTGTATCATGGTTTCATGCGAAATGCAAGTTATGTTTTGTAGCAAGCACTGATTATTTCAGAAGTGAGGAATGAATATGAAACTGTTTTACAGCACGCGGGGAGATCAGGCGGGCGTTACCGCGCCGGAGGCAGTGCTCCGGGGCATCGCGCCGGACGGCGGCCTTTATGTGCCGGAGCAAATTCCCGCGATCCCGGTTCAGGAGCTGATGGACGCGGATTTCTGCGCCATGGCCGAGCGGATTCTTTCCGATTACCTGCCGGGCTATACCAAAGAAGAAATCGCGCTGTGCGTAAAGCGCGCCTATGCAGATAAATTTGAAGCACCGGAAATCACCCCCGTGAAGGATGTAAACGGCAAATACATGCTGGAGCTCTTCCACGGCCCCACCGCCGCATTCAAGGATGTGGCGCTCTCCGTGCTGCCCCAGCTGATGCGCTGCGCCATGGAAAAGCTGGGCAGGGAGGAGGAAATCCTCATCCTCACCGCCACCAGCGGCGATACCGGCTCCGCGGCGCTCACCGGCTTCTGCGATGTGCCGGGCATCCGCATCATCGTTTTCTTCCCGGATAAGGGCATCAGCCCCATCCAGCGCGCCCAGATGACCACCATGAAGGGCGAAAACATCGGCGTGTGCGCCATCTCCGGCAACTTTGACGATGCCCAGACCGGCGTAAAGCGCATCTTTGCCGATATGCCGGAAGAATTCCTGAAGGAGAACAAAATTTCCCTTTCCAGCGCCAATTCCATCAATATCGGAAGATTGGTTCCCCAGATTGTCTACTATTATTATGCCTATGTGGACCTGGTGAAGCGGGGCAAGCTCCAGCTGGGCGAAAAGCTGAATTTCAGCGTGCCCACGGGCAACTTCGGCGATATCCTCGCCGGCTACTTCGCCAAGCTCTCCGGCCTGCCGGTGGGCAGGCTCATCTGCGCATCCAATGCAAACCGCGTACTCACCGATTTCCTGAATAGCGCCGTCTACGATAAGAACCGCCCCTTCATGGTCACCAGCTCCCCCTCGATGGATATCCTGGTATCCAGCAACCTCGAGCGCCTGCTCTACCTCGCCCTGAACCGGGATGCCCAGGCCGTGCAGGAGCGCATGAATCTCCTCAGGGAGAAGGGCGCATATTCCATGCCCGAAGAAGCGATGGCCCTGATCCGGGAGCACTTCGCCGGCGAATGCGCCGATGATTCCATGGCCATGGAAGCCATCGCGCGGGTTTACAAATCCTGCGGCTATGTGATGGACCCCCACACCGCCGTTGCCTGGCAGGCGGCGGAGGATTACGCCGCAAAGACCGGCGATAACGCCCCCTGCGTGGTGCTCTCCACCGCCTCCCCCTGCAAGTTCCCGGCCAGCGTTTTGAAGGCCGTGGGCGAAGAACTGCCCGGCGATGCCGCCGCCCAGCTCAGCATGATGGCGGATAAGCTGTGCGCCCCGATTCCGGCGGCCCTCGATGGCGTGCTGGGCCGCGAAGTGCGCTTCAACGATGTGGTTGCACCCGAAGAAATGATGAACTATGTGATGGGAAAGGCGGCAAAGGCATGATCACGATTCGCGTACCCGGCACCACCGCAAACCTCGGCCCCGGCTTTGACTGCCTCGGCCTCGCCCTGGGCGTGTACGGCTATTTCACCTTTGAGGAGCGGGAGAGCGGCCTGGAATTTGAAAATGTGCTCCCCGAATTCCAGAATGAAGAAAACCTGGCCATCCGCGGCTACCGCAGGGCCATCCGGGAGATGGGCCTCCCCCAGCCCGGCATTTACCTGCACATCGAATCCGATATCCCGGTATCCAGCGGCCTCGGCAGCAGCGCCAGCCTGATTGTAGCGGGCGTGGTTGCCGCCAATGAAATCCACGGCAAGCCCCTGGACCGCCAGACCCTCTTGAACCTCGTTACCGAGCTGGAAGGCCACCCGGACAACGTGGCTCCCGCGCTGCTCGGCGGCGTCACTGCCTCGATCATGTACCAGAAGGACGTGATCACCATGCAGTGCCCCATCTCCGATGCGCTGCGCTTCGCCGTGCTCATTCCCGATTTCAGCCTCTCCACTGCGGAGATGCGCGCCGCCTTGCCCAAGCAGATTCCCTTTGCCGACGCCGCCTACAACATCGCCCATGCGGCTGTGCTTTTGAAGGCGCTGGAGGCGGGCGATTTCAACGCCATCGCCGCCGCCATGAACGACCGGCTGCACCAGCCCTACCGCTCCCCCCTGATCCATGAATACGAGGAAGTGCGCAGCCGCGCCCTCGAATGCGGCGCGCTGGGCTTCGCCATCAGCGGCGCCGGCCCCACCCTGCTGTGCATCTACCAGCATGAGGGCTTCTACTGGCGCATGAAGCAGGCCGTGCGCAGCCTGAACCATCAGTGGCGGGTCATGCCGCTGCATGTGGACCGCGTCGGCGCGGTGGTCGTCGGAGGAGACGCATAATGAAGAGCGAATTCCTGATTGTACACAAAAAAATACTGCCGAACTACTTCGAAAAGGTGCTGGAGGCCCGCAAGCTCCTGGAAAGCGGCGCCGTGCGGGATGTCAGCGCCGCCGTGCGCGAGGTGGGCATCTCCCGCAGCACCTATTACAAGTACAAGGATTACATTTACAGCCCCGACAGCGGCAGCGCGGGCCGCAAGGCCGTGATTTCCATGCTCCTCAGCCATGAAATCGGCGTGCTCTCCACCGCCCTCAACCGCCTCTCCACCATGGGCGTGAATGTGCTCACCATCTCCCAGAGCCTGCCCATCCGCGATGTTGCCAGCGTCATCATGACCCTCGATATCGCGGAAATGAGCCTCAGCCTCGACGCCGCCACCCAGCTCCTGGCCGATATCCCCGGCGTGGAGAATGTGGCGTTGGTTTCCGTGGAGTGATACGTTGGGTGGGAACGCTCAGGGGCGCCGCCCCTGAAACCCCGCCAGGGGGCGAGCCGCCCCCTGGACCCGGCACAAAAAGGCACGCAATGCGCGCCTTATATTTCTTTACAAATCGCGCCGCCTTCCGGCGCGATTTTTCTTCTGAGGGGTGCAGGGGAAATCATTTCCCCTGCCAGGGTTCCAAGGGTCAGCGTCCCTTGGCGGGGTCTGGGGCAGCGCCCCAGCGTAACCCCAGCGTTCCACCTTATATGACAAAAATATGACAGAAATGTCACAAATACTCAACCGCCGCTTCACCCCCCCCTAAACACTTTTTGCTATCATGTTATAAACGCTATTTTAGGGGGTATTTTCATGAAACGCATCATCGCCATGGCGGTCTGCCTCGCGCTCGTCGCAACCATGGCCATTTCCGGCTCCGTAGCCTATCTCACCGACCAGGAAATGGATGAAAATGTATTCCAGGTCGGCAGTGTGGACGTCATCCAGCACGAACAGCAGCGCGGCGAAACCGGCCTCGAGCCCTTTGTCGATCCCGCAAACCGCATCCATCCCATGGTGGAAACCCAGGATAAAGGGGAAACCAGCCAATATGTAAGCCAGACCCTCGACAGCGGCGATACCGTCAGCCTCCGCAACCCCGCCTACTATTCCAATTATGTTGATAAGATCGTCACCGTGGAAAATGCCGGCGCAAGCGAAGCCTACGTCCGCAATATCGTCGCCGTTCCCACCGGAAACGCCGATGTGGAATGGCTGGAGCTGGATTGGTTTGACATGGAGAATGAAACCAGCAGCACCGACTGGCAGCGAACCGAAATCGAAGAAGACGTGCTCATCGACGGCGTGTTCTATGATCTCTATGTCTTCAAATACATCGCAAACAACAATAAGCTCCCCTATGCCGATGAAGGCGATGATATCACCCTGCCCACCCTCCTCGGCTTCGGCCTCAGCAAGCACGTCAACTACGATGAATCCGTACCGACCTATTTCTACCAGGAACCCGGCGGAGAGCGCGTAGACGTCAGCTTCGACCCCGATGCGCTGAAAATCCTCGTCGCCACCCAGGCCGTGCAGGTTGCCGGCTTCGCCGATTTCAACCATGCCTTCTCCGAAACCTTCGGTGAAATCAGCGCCGATAATCATCCGTGGAAAGAACTCAGCGGCGGCTACGGCTATGTAGGCGATCAGCTGTACACCTGGGATGAAATGGTGGAAAAGCAATTGGTAACTGTTGACAGCACCGCGAAACGTCTCGATGCAATTAATCCCAGCATCACCAGTCTAGTTATTCATGGAAATGATATAAAGATCATTGGATCCAGAGTTGCAAATACCGAAAATCACCAGCTTGAATCCATCGTTATCGGAAATGGCGTAGAAAGAGTCGGCACCTTTGCTTTCTACAATTCTGTCAACCTAAAATCCGTCTCCTTCCCCTCCACCCCCATCACCTTGGATACGAGTGCTTTCAACGGTTCCGGCCTCACCAGCGTTACCATCCCTGGAAATGTAACCTTTTCCAGCAATAGCCAGGATCAGTTCCACGCCTGCAAGAGTCTTACCACCGTGATCATTGAAGAAGGCGTAACCAACCTTTCTCCCTATTGCTTCCAGCGTTGTGGAAATCTTACGAGCGTTACCCTGCCTTCTTCCCTTCGCGAAATCCAAAAGTACGCCTTTGATTACTGCACCAAGCTGCCCGGCATCACCCTCCCGAATGGGCTGGAAAAGATCGGTGAAAGAGCATTCTCGGACTGCGATTCCATGACCAGTGTTACCATCCCCTCCAGCGTCACGGAAATTGGCGAAGGAGCGTTCAAATACTGCGACAAGCTGAAAAACATCACCATCGAAAACACCGAAGGCACCGTAACCATCGGAACAGATGCCTTCCCCTCCGGAGCAACCGTAAATTACAATAAATAATCCCCCCAAATCGCGCCGCCTTCCGGCGCGATTTTTCTTCTGAGGTTTCCAAAGGGCATCATGCCCTTTGGTCAGGGGTTTGGGGGCTGACAGCCCCCAACGTTCCCCCCGGCGGCTTCCCCCGAACAGGCGTATAATCCCCCGCTTCCCCGGCAATACTTTCCACTGTTGGGGGTGAAGCAAATGGCTCTGAACAAAGTGGAAATCTGCGGGGTGGACACCTCCACCCTGCCCGTGCTCAGCCACGAATACATGCGGGAGCTGCTCTCCCGGGCCCACGCAGGGGACACGGAAGCCCGGCGGGAGCTGATCCAGGGCAACCTGCGGCTGGTGCTGAGCGTGCTGCAGCGCTTCCATAACCGGGGCGAAAATGTGGATGATCTGTTCCAGGTGGGCTGCATCGGGCTGATGAAGGGGCTGGATAATTTCGACCTGAGCATGAATGTGCGGCTGAGCACCTACTGCGTGCCGATGATCATCGGCGAAATCCGCCGCTATTTGCGGGATAACAACCCGATCCGGGTATCCCGCTCCCTGCGGGACACGGCCTATAAGGCGCTGAAGGCCCGGGACGCCCTCTCCGCCCGGAACAATTCCGATCCCACCATTGCGGAGATCGCCGCCGAAATGCAGATCAGCGAGGAGGACGTGGTTTTTGCCCTCGAGGCCATACAGGACCCCCTCTCCTTCTCCGACCCGGTGTACCAGGATGGCAGCGACGCCATATATGTGGCGGACCAGATCCGGGATAACCGGGTGAGCGAGGATGAATGGGTGCGCGACCTGTCCATCAAAAACGCCATCGACCACCTGCAGCAGCGGGAGCAGAAGATCATCAAGCAGCGCTTCTTCATGGGCAAAACCCAGATGGAGGTGGCGGATGAAATCGGCATATCCCAGGCGCAGGTGAGCCGGCTGGAAAAGGCCGCGCTGAAGCAGATGCAGAAGTATATCTGATGGCGCGGGTGAAGGATTTCTCTCCCGCCGGGCAGTAGAAAATTTCCCCATTTCATACAAAAAGCGGAGGCAAAACCTCCGCTCTTTGTATGCTTCCTGTACGATCCAAGTATGGCGCATGTATGGAAAATGTACGCTCATTCTTCTAAGAAAACCGTAGAAAAAACCTCCGTATCGTACACCGGATTCAGCTCCGCAACCCATGCATCTATGGTTTCCTCACAGTGCTCCAGCCGGGCCGTTTCCATGGTTTCCCCATAGAGGATATCCCGCACATCATCAAAGGAAGCCGCGCCGGCGCTCACCTCCGCCGCGTAGAAAATGATGTGCACGCCGCTGCTGCCCACCACCGGCTCCGGGCTGTAATCCCCGGGATTGGTAAGCTCCAGCGCGCCATCCCGGAAGTTTTCCTCCCAATTTGTGGAAGCTGCGCTCACATAATAGCCCCGGCTGGCCGTGGGCTCGCTCTGCATGCCCGGGTCCTCGCCGAATTCGGCGATCAATGCGGAAAAATCCTCCCCGGCTTCCAGCCTTGCATAGATTTCATCCGTCTTTTCCCGCACTTCATCCAGGCAGGCCTGCCGCGCGGCGGCGAGCTCTGCTTCGAGGGAAGCAATCTTTTCTCCTGCGGCCGCGATCTCAGCGCGCACCGCTTCCTCGCTCCGCTCAAGGGGCTCCCCGCCATCATAATCCTGGATATCGGCCAGCTCCTCCTCCAAATCGGCGAGCGCATCCCCGGCCTTCTCCACGGCGTATTCCGCATCCGTGAAGGCGAGCTTCGCTTCGTCGCTGGGAATGAGCAGTATGTGCTTCACGCTGCGGTAGCCGCCGGGCATCCAGTATGCAACGCCGTTTTCGGAGGCCATATCATCCTCGATGGAAGCGGAGCCATCCTCCAGCGCGGTCTGGTATTCGGAAATCTTCTCCTCGTAGGCGGCAAACAGCTCCTCCTCGCTCAGTTCCTGCACTTCCGCGCCGAGGATTTCCTCCATTTTCTCCACCTTTTTCCACATAAGCGTATTGGCGGTGAGGCCATCCAGCTCGTAGCCCGCCTCCTTCATCGCCACCCGGGCATTGGCCTGCCTTTCCGCATCATTCCTGCCCTCCACGGTTTCGATGGCCTGGGCGTACAGCTGATCGTACTGCGCCTGCGCCGCCTCCTCCGCTGCGGAAATCTCCTCCGCCGTGAGACTGTATTCCATATCAAAGCGGGCTGCGGCCACCTCCATGCGCACATGCTGCTCCATGGCGTCTTGCATCAGGCTGTATACATCATCGGCAGTCATCTCATACCCCAGCATGCTCAGATAACTCAGGTACATGCCGTAGAGGCTGTTGAACTCGCCCATCACCTCTTCAACCGTCACCTCGCCGCCATCGTAGCTTGCCACAACAGCCTGGTACTTTTCTTCGAGCCTTTCCAGCTCCTTCTCCGCCTTTTTGGCTGCGCCGCAGCCGCCGAGCAGCAGGCTGAGCGCCAGCAGGGCCGCAAGCAGGGCGGCATATTTTCTCATCATTTTCCGGTATTCCTTTCCTTGCTTTGGTGGGCATTATAGCACTTTTTCATCCATCCGTCCAGCGCTCCAGCAAATCGCCGGGCAGTAGGTCCTTCCCCGCCGCATAGCGCAGCCGGACATGCCTGCCGAGCCCCCGCGCCAGCCGCCGTTCAGCCGCCTCATCCGCATCGATGAGCAGTATCTCCGAAATTACCAGCGATAAATTCCGCCGGGCAAAGCTATGGATGCGGTGCAATTCCCGGTTTCGAATCCGATAGGCGCCATCCATCCACAGCGCCAGCCGCTCCACCGGCAGCTGGGCGGCGAGGGCCAGCGCGATGCCCACCGCCGCCCCCGAGGCCGCCACGCATATCCATTCCGCCTGCCCGCGCAGCTGCTGCAGCGCGTTCTGCGCCTGGGATAAAAAACGCCCGTCTTCATTGAAAACGAGCATTGTACCTTCCATCTGCATTTGTGAAAAGCGGCTTACCCGCAAAAGCGGGTCCGCAAGGATGAGCAGCGCCCTCTTATCCCCCATTTTCACCTCTCAGACCGGAATTTATCTCTCCTCCGCTGCGGAAACCACCAGCATCACATCGCTGGCCTGGATGCGGGTGTTCAGATCTGGCATGGCGTTCACCTGCTCTCCGGAGCGCACCGCCACCACATTGATGCGGTGCCGCGCCCGCAGGTTCAGTTCGCTCAGGGTCTTGCCCACCCATTCCGGGTTCGGCCGCATCTCCACCAGGGAGTAATCCGGCGAAAGCTCGATAAAATCCATAATTTTTTCCGATACAAGGTTATGCGCGATGCGCTGGCCCATATCCCGCTCCGGGAAAATTACCTTGTCCGCCCCCAGCTTGCTGAGCATGCGGCCATGAAATTCATCCCCGGCCTTCACGATCACGCACTTTTCCCCCAGCTCCTTGAGCAGCATGGTTACGGTGCAGCTGGCGGTCACATCGCCGCCGATGGTCACGATGGCGGCGTCAAAGTTGGAAGCGCCGATCTGCTCCAGCACGCCCTTTTCCATCGCATCCGCGCGGATCACCTCCGTAAGCAGGCTCCTGTGCGCCTCCACCTTCTCCATGTCCCGGTCGATGGCAAGCACCTCCATGCCCTGCTGCTGCAGCGTAGTGGCCACAGCGGAGCCAAAGCGGCCCAGGCCGATTACCAGATATTGCTTCTTTTTCATATTTGCTCCTCAGCCGATCATGATATGTCCTTCCGGGTAATCCATCGCCGCCCGGCTCCTGCCGCTGCGGCTGGCGAGCACCAGCGCCATGGTGAGCGGCCCGATGCGGCCGATGTACATGGTGAGTATGATCATGATGCGCGCGATGGTGTTCAGGCTGGCCGAGCCGAAGGCCGATACGCCCACCGTACCCATCGCCGAAGCGCATTCAAACAGGATATCCATAAATTCCAGCTCCGGCTGCATCAGGGAGATCGCTACCGTATCCACAAGCAGTATGCCCGCTCCCAACAGCAGCACCGCCAGCGCGCGGCGCACGGTATCATGGGAAATGCCGCGCTTGAACGCCACGATGTTTTCCCTGCCCCGCACCGTGGAGAACACCGAGAGCAGGATCACCGCCATGGTGGTCACCTTCACGCCGCCGCCCGTGGATGCAGGGGCGGCGCCGGTGAGCATCAAGAGACTCCCCACCAGCTTGCCCGCCGGGCGGATCGCCGCCTCATTGATGGTGTTGAAGCCGGCGGTGCGCAGCGTGACGGACTGGAACATCGCCGCCAGCAGCTTCTCCCCAAAGGGCAGGGAGGCCAGCGTCTCCGGGTTCGTCCATTCGGATGCTAGTGTGAACAAAGTTCCGAACAAAAACAGCGCGCCATAGGCCGCGAGCACAATCCGCGTGTGCAAATAGAGGTACTTGCCCCTGCGCCGCTGATGCAGGTTTTTCAGCACGCCGAAGCCAAGGCCGCCGATTATGATCAGGCCCATGATGGTGAAATTCACCAGCACATCGCCCCGGTAGGCGGTGAGGCTGGAATAATTGCCGAACAGATCAAAGCCCGCGTTGCAGAAGGCCGAAACCGCGTGAAAGATGGAATAAAATATGCCCTTTCCCACGCCCAGCCGGGGAATAAAGCGCATGGCCAGCAGGGCCGCGCCAATGAATTCCACCGTGAAGGCGCTCTTTGCCACCCAGCCCATCAGCGAAACCATGCCGCCCACGCCCTCCTCATTCAAGGATTCGCGGATCAGCATGCGCTCCCGCAGAGAGATGTGCCGCCCGATGAGCCGGAACAGCATGGTGGCGAAGGTCATAAAGCCCAGGCCGCCCACCTGGATGAGGCACAAAAGCACGATCTTCCCGAACAGGCTGAACGTGGTTCCCGTATCCACCACCACCAGGCCCGTTACGCACACGGCGGAGGTGGAGGTAAACAGCGCGTCAAACCAGCCGATGCCCTTTCCATCCTGCGCAGCGCAGGGCAGGCTCAAGAGCAGGCTTCCCAGCAGGATGATGCCCGCGAAGCCGAGGGCGATCATATGGAGTGCATTCCATCCCGTGCGTTTGATGCGCCGCTTGCGATTGATCATTTTATTCTCTCCATCTCCAGCTGCCCGGCATAGCGCAGGCAGGTATCCGCATCGATGATGCGCTCCGGCGCGGTGGCGCAGCGGGCCGTGGCCGCAGCTACGCCCAAACGGAAGGCATGCTGCAAATCATAGCCCCTGCCAAAGCCTGCGGCAAGGCCGGCGATCATGGAATCGCCCGCCGCAACGGTGGACTTCACATCGATCTTCAGGCCCGGCGTTCTCCAGGCCTCCCGGCCATCGGTGATGAGCGCGCCCTCGCCGCCCATGGAAACCGCCACAACGCCCACGCCCGCTTCAATGCATTCTTCCGCCGCATCCAGTAGCTTGGCGGTGGTATCGAGAGTTCTTCCGGTGAGCAGCTCCAGCTCGTAGCGGTTGGGCTTGATCAAAAAGGGCTTTGCCCCGATGCCCGCGCGCAGGCGATCGCCATCCGCATCCAGCAGCACCCGGCAGTTCTCCCCGGCAGCGGCCTCTGCCAGCGTGCGGTAGTAATCTGCGGGGCACGCAGGGGGAAGCGAACCGGTGAGCACCAAGAAATCCGTCTCCCGGGCATGGCGCAGCACCAGATCGGTCATCTGCTGCAGCTGCTGCTCCGTCACCGGGGTGCCGGACTGGTTCAGCTCGGTAATTTCGCCCCTGGCCCGGTCGAACACCTTCACATTCACCCGCACCGCGCCATCGCACCAGAGGAAATCGCAGCCCACGCCGCCGTTTGCAAGGCGCTCTTCAAAGAGCCTGCCGCCCTCCTGGTACATAAAGCCGATGCATTCGCTCCTCTCGCCCAGCGCGGCGGCTGCCAGGGCCACATTCGTGCCCTTGCCCGCTGCCACATCCGTCTGCTTCTTCACGCGGTTGAGCCCGCCGGTGGTGAAGGAATCCACCTCCAGGGTGCGGTCGATGCTGGGGTTGAGCGAAATCGATGTAATCATATGCATTCCTCTCTTTGCAAATTCTACGCCCATTATAAGGTTTGCCGGGTTTTTCGTCAACTGTTTTGGCTATGCCTCACCGCCGGGGCGCGCTATCCATCCGATGGCTTAAAAGCTATTCCGGCTTCTCTTCGTAATCAATGACCACCTTCCTGCAAGCACCGCAGTGGTGGGCCACGCAAGTTGGATTGGAAAAGTTTTTCACGCTGAGCACAACATCATCTTTTTCCCTGATATCAAACCATCCCTCGTTCCTTGTGGTTGTGAACAGAATCCTGCGGAGGCTTTGTACGAATCCCTTCTTCATTTCGCTGCCGCACCACGGACACTTCATGCAATCACCCTCTTTTTCCAAATTCACGTTATGCCTGTTTCCATACTACCATACGAAAACAGCTTGCACAAGAACGGGCACAACAGCATTAGCTGTCGTGCCCGTTCACTGTTTTATTGTTCTTTTATCCAACCGCAGCCGGAGCGGCATTCTGCACAGCCGGGGCTTCGGTAACGACAGGCGCCTGTGTTGCTGCCGGAACCTCCGTCACCACGGGAATTTCCGTGGGTTCCGGGGTCGCGTCCGGCAGGCTGGTCACCACGTTCACGGTAAATTCCGCCGTCGCGCCGCTGGCGCTGGAAACGGTGATCACTGCGGTGCCGTAGCCGCCGCTGAGGGTGATGAGTCCCGTTTCGGAAACCCGCGCCACCTGTTCGTTATCGCTGGCAAAGCGCACGCTGGGATCATCCGCGTCCACGGGATCGATGCTCCATTCCAGCTGGATGGGCTCTCCCGTCTCCTCCCGGAGGAGGAAAATTTCGCTCTCCCGCAGCGCAATTTCATGGATCGTTACCTGCACTTCCAGCCTGCACCTGGCGCTCATGCCGTCGGCGGAGGCCGTGATTTCGCAGCTGCCGCTCCTGAGCGCGGTCACGCGGCCGTTTTCATCCACCTTTGCAATGCTTTCATCGCTGGAACTCCAGACCACCAAGTGGTTCTTCTTCTCCATTTCGCCATCCTTATTTTCAAACATCAGCTGCAGATCCAGCGTATCGCCGCGCTCGATGGTGGCCTTTGCCGGATCGAGCTGGATATCCTCGGGAGCCGCCTCCACGATCACCTCCATGCCGGTGGTGAGGCCATCCTCCGTAAGCAGGCTCACATAGGCCCTGCCCACGCCCTTTGCCTGGAGCACGCCCGCGCCGTCCACGGTGAGCACGCTTTCATCCGAGCTGGACCAGCGCCGCGCCTTATCCGTCGCATCCTCCGGCAGGTAGGAAACCCTGAGCGGCACCTTCGCGCCCACGCCCAGCGTAAGGCCGTTGGGGGTGATGTGGGCCGCTTCGCCGTCCACATTCACAAATACCCGGGCGGATGCGCTCCTGCCGTTGGGAGATACCACGGATATTACCGTCTCGCCGCCGCCCACGCCCTCGATGCGGCCCGCAGCATCCACCTTCGCCACGCTCTCATCTGCGGAAATCCACTGGAGCCGGGCGTCGGAGGCGTCCGCATTGTAGCTTACGCTCAGGCCGCTGAACTGGCCCTTCTCCAGGTACACTTCATCGGTATTGAGGGAGAGCTCGGTGAGCGGCGTGCCATCCACCACGACCTTCATCGTGGCCTGCGCGCCGCCGGAAGCCCGGGCGGTGATGGTGGTTTCGCCGGGGGCATGGCCGGTCACGGTGCCGTCCGCAGCGATGGTGGCCACGCCCATATCCCCGGAGCTGAAGCGCAGGGTTTGCTTCGGGTCATCCGATCGCAGGGCGCAGCTCACCCTGTAACTTCCGCCCGCCGACAGCTTCAGCGTGCCGGGCCGGAGCACCAGCTCGTCCTCCTGCCCTGCGCGCATCGGGGCCAGGAGCAGCGCCGCCATCAGCAGCACAAAGGCCAGCATCGCCAGCTTTCCATGCGAGGTCTTCAACTTACAGCCTCCTGTTCATCCAAAGGGAGCGCATCCGCGCGCCCGAAACATCATTATAACTCACTTTATTATACAATTTTTCCCCCCGCAGGTCAACGTTTTTTACCCTGACTCCCTTGTCAAAGCAGCGCGCTTGGTTTAAAATGCTAGCAGGTAATTCTACACAAGGGAGGGGAATGCGCATGAGGCTTCGGCTGAACGATTCCGAGCTCGCGCAGCTCAATGCTTTTCTGGAAAACTGCGAGGATTGCGAGCGCCTGTCCGCAAGGGAAGTTGTGCTCGATCTTTATGATATCGAACCGCCTGTTTCCATGAATTTCGTATTCGTGAAGGGCGGCATCGGCGTGGACGGCGCAGTGGAGCTGAAATACAGCGAGGAAGAAAAGGGCTACTACATGGGCGACCGCATTGAAGATGCGCAGCGCATCCGCAGCGCCCTGGAGGAAGCCGGCGCCCTCCCCGCAAAATGAGCACGGAAAGCGGCCTGCGCCGCGAGCGGCTGTTTCATGCGGTAGAAACCATGCTGCGCCACAGCCGTCCCAAGCGGGACAACGATGCGCTGATGGCCAGCCTGCGCTCCCATTTCGACAGCCCCATCGCCATGCTCAATGCCACGCCATACATGCTGGAAAAGTGCGGCATGCATCCCCATGATGCGCTGCTTTTCAGCAAGATGCCGGAGCTGATCCGCGCATCCCGGCGCGGCAGCTTTGTTAAGCATCCCCAGCTGGGCCGCCTGCCTCTGGCGGCGGAGTTTTTGCTGGACAACGCCTATGCACTGAAGGTGGAGCGCTTTTACATGCTCTGCCTGGACGCCCGCGGCCGGATGAAGGAATGCGTATTCATCCAGGAGGGCACGGAAAGCGGCACCCTGTTCAACCTGCGCAAGCTGCTGGTGGAAGTGGTGCGCGTGGCCCCGAACGCCGTGGTAATCAGCCACAACCATCCCCGGCGCACCCTGCGCCCTTCCCAGGATGATATCGATTGCACCCGCGCCGCCATCCGGGCGCTGGCCGGGCTCGGCGTGCCGCTGCTGGATCATGTGATCATCGCGGGCGGCCATGCCGTGAGCATGCGCGATAACGGCTTCATCCCGGCGCAGGTATGGCTGCGCCAGGCTCCGGAAAACAAGCTGCTTAAAAACTGGCTCAGCGATGCGCCGCTGCCCAATGTGAACAACCGCCGCAGCCTTCCCATGCCCAAATAACCATCACACCCACATACTCAGCTCTCAGGGGGGATCATCATGATCAACGTTACCGCAGAATTCGGCATCAACGTGTTTAGCGACAGCGTAATGCGCGCACGCCTTCCCAAGGAGACCTATAAGCAGCTGCAGAAGACCATCCGCGATGGCCGCCACCTGGACAGCAGCCTTGCATTCGTCGTCGCCAACGCCATGAAGGACTGGGCCATCGAAAAGGGCGCCACCCACTACACCCACTGGTTCCAGCCCATGACCGGCATCACCGCCGAGAAGCACGACAGCTTCATCTCCCCCATCGCCGATGGCCATGTGATTATGGAATTTTCCGGCAAGGAGCTGATCCAGGGCGAGCCGGATGCATCCAGCTTCCCCTCCGGCGGCCTGCGTGCCACCTTTGAGGCCCGCGGCTACACCGCCTGGGACCCCAACAGCCCCGCCTTCATCAAGGACGGCGTGCTCTGCATCCCCACCGCCTTCTGTTCCTACGGCGGCGAGGCGCTGGACAAGAAAACGCCGCTGCTGCGCTCCATGGAGGCCATCAACAAGCAGACCATGCGCGTGCTGAAGCTCTTCGGCAACAGCGATGTATCCTCCGTGATGACCACCGTGGGGCCCGAGCAGGAATATTTCCTGATCGACCTCGACGTCTATGAGCAGCGCAAGGATTTGATCTACACCGGCCGCACGCTGATGGGCGCGCGCCCCCCCAAGGGACAGGAGCTGGACGACCATTACTTCGGCGCCATCAAGCCCCGGGTGCAGGCCTTCATGTCCGAGCTCAACAGCGAGCTCTGGAAGCTGGGCATCCTCGCCAAGACCGAGCACAACGAGGCTGCCCCCGCCCAGCATGAGCTGGCTCCCATCTTCTCCACCACCAATATCTCCACCGACCACAACCAGCTCACCATGGAGCTGATGCAGAAGATTGCCAAGAAGCACCACATGGTGTGCCTGCTGCATGAAAAGCCCTTCGCCGGCGTGAACGGCAGCGGCAAGCACAACAACTGGTCCCTGGCCACCAACACCGGCGTGAACCTGCTGGAGCCCGGCGAAACGCCCTCGGAAAACGCCCAGTTCCTGCTCTTCCTCTGCGCCGTGATCAAGGCTGTGGATGAATATCAGGATCTGCTGCGCGTATCCGTGGCTTCCGCCTCCAATGATCACCGCCTCGGCGGCTACGAGGCCCCGCCGGCGGTTGTATCCATGTACCTGGGCAGCGAGCTTTCCGATATCCTGGCCGCCATCGAGACCGATACGGCCTACGGCAGCCATGAAAAGGAAGTGCTCAAGGTAGGCGTGCACACCCTGCCCCGCTTCCCCAAGGATACCACCGACCGCAACCGCACCTCCCCCTTCGCCTTTACCGGCAATAAATTTGACTTCCGCATGCTGGGCTCCTCCGCCTCCATCGCGGATACCAACACCGTAATCAACACCGCCGTGGCCGAATCCCTGCGCCAGTTTGCCGATCATCTCGAGGGCGCGCTGGATTTCGAAACCGCCCTGCATGATCTGATCCGCCGCAGCATCGTGGCCCACAAGCGCATCATCTTCAACGGCAACGGCTACGACGACGCCTGGCTGCTGGAGGCCGAAAAGCGCGGGCTCAGGAACCTCAAATCCACCCCGGATTGCATCCCCTGCCTGCTGGATGAAAAGAACATCGATCTCTTCACCCGCCACAGGGTATTCAACCGCATCGAGCTGGAATCCCGGCATGAAATCATGCTGGAAAACTATGTGAAGGTGATCAACATCGAAGCCCTCACCATGCTGGACATGGTGCGCAAGGATGTGCTGCCCGCAGTGAGCCGCTTCGTGGGCCAGCTCAGCAGCACCGCGGTTTCCAAATCCGCGCTGGGCATCGATATGAGCTATGAGCTGGAAACCGCCCGGGAGCTCTCCGATCTATCTGCCAAGGCGCACCGCCAGGTGGGCGTGCTGGACGTCGCCCTCAATTCCGACCGCAGCGCCACCACCCTCGATCGCGCCATCTACTTCCGGGACAACGTGCTCGCCGCCATGGCCGATCTCCGCACCGCCGTGGACGCCATGGAGGTAAAGACCGCCGCCGGCTGCTGGCCCTATCCCAGCTACGGCGAGATGCTGTTCAGTGTGAAATAACGGGAGAAGGCGGGGGCTTCCAGCCCCACCCCCCGGCCAAAGGGAACGATCCCCTTTGGAAACCTCACAATAAAAATCGATCCCGGAGCGGGATCGATTTTTTAATATTTTAACGCCTGTCCCTAAATGGGATAGGCGTTTTTCTGAGGGGTCCAGGGAAAATCATTTCCCCTGACGTCTCCTGCTGTCTCACTTCCCCATCTCTTCCGCTTCGATCGCCATGATCATTTCCACACGTTCGGCATGGCGGCCGCCCTCGGGCTCGGTTTCGATGAAGGCGTCCACGATGGCTTCGGCCAGCTGGGGGCCCACGATGCGCTCGCCGAAGGCGATCATATTGCAGTTGTTGTGGGCGCGGCACATTTTGGCGCTCACGGGTTCGGATACGCATGCGCAGCGGATGCCGCGCACCTTGTTGGCGGCGAGGGAAATGCCCACGCCGGTGCCGCAGATCACGATACCGCGCTCCGCCTTGCCGGCGGCCACCGCGCGGGCCACCTCCGCGCCGTGCTTGGGATAATCGGTGCGCTCCACCACATCGATGCCCAGATTCATCACTTCATGTCCCTTGGCTTCCAGGTATTTTACGATATGCTGTTTCAGCACCACGGCTGCATGGTCGTTTCCGATTGCAATTTTCATGCTTATTTCCTCCATTTGAATTATCTGGTTTCAATATACAACCGCCGCAGCCATTTGTCAACCGTTTTCCGCTCACTTGACAACGGGGTTGCAAGCGCCTAAAATAATACCATATCCGAAAAGGAGCGATGCGGTCCATGAAAAAAATACTCGCCGTTCTCCTGTGCCTGAGCCTGCTTTTGGGGCATGCTCTGGCCTTTGAAGGGAAAAACTATCCGAAATATGATGCATCCCAAGCGGCTGCAGAAGCTATCGGCGGCAGCTTCGCCGGGGAGAGCCTCCGGCTGGATTTCGATCCGAGCCCCGAATGCTCCAACGTGGCGGATGGGCTGGTGCAGGCCTGCTTCTTCGCCTTCGATGAGAGCGAGGAATTTTACCTCGAGCTCTACCTGATGCTGCCGGAAGCCATCGCCGCCGGGGAAACCATCACCGAGAGCGATATGGCCGGCAGCGGCGCATCCATCACCCTCTACGAGGTTGCTCCCACTTATGAAACCCTGTGGTACACGGGGCAGATGCTGGGCATGGCCTATCCCGAGGGCACAAATTTCAAAATCCATATCTCCGCTGCGGAGAAAAAGGAAGGCAGCCTCTATGTGTCCGGCACGCTGGACGCGCAGCTCGCCCGCTTCGAAAATGATTTTCCCACCCAGGAAAGCATCGCCCTCTCCGGGCTGGAATTCTCCTTCACACTGCCGCTGAACGGCGCGGTACTGCCGGACGGTGAAGCGCCCTCCTCCGGCGGAAGCCCCGCGATTATTCCCGCATTCACCCTGCCGCCGGATTACGCGGTAATATAAACCAAATTATCCAAAATCGAGGTATTCAAAATGAAAAAACTGATCAGCATCCTGCTTCTCGCCTGCCTGCTCGTCTCCTGCGCCGCCGCTGAGGGCGCGCGCGTGGCTGCCCTGAAGGGCCCCACCGCCATGGGCATGGTGAAGATGATGGGGGACAAGGCCGAAAGCTATTCCTTCCAGATCTGCGCTGCCGCAGATGAAATCACGCCCCTGCTCACCCAGGGCAAGCTGGATATCGCCGCCCTGCCCGCAAACCTGGCCTCCGTGCTCTACAACCGCACCGGGGGCGAGATACAGGTGCTGGCCGTGAACACCCTCGGCGTGCTCTACATCGCCGAAATGGGCGACAGCGTGCATTCCGTTGCCGACCTCGCGGGCAAGACCATCTACACCGCAGGCAAGGGCTCCACCCCGGAATATGCCCTGAACCATGTGCTCGCCGCCAACGGCCTCACCCCCGGAGAGGATGTGACCATCGAATTCAAGGCTGAGCACGCCGAATGCCTCACCGCGCTGATGGCCAATCCGGAAGCGGTGGCCATGCTGCCCCAGCCCTTTATGACCACCGCCCTCACCAAATCCCCGGATATGCGCGTGGCCATCGACCTGAACGCCGCGTGGGAAAGCTCCAGCGAGGGCTCCATCATCACCGGCGTGGTGGCCGCCCGGAGGGAATTTGTGGAGGAAAACCCCGAAATTGTTGAGCGGTTCATGGAGGATTACGCTGCATCCGTGAAATTTACGCAGGAAAACGTGCCGGAGGCCGCCCAGCTCGTGGGCAAATACGGCATCGTGACCGCCGAGGTGGCGGAAAAGGCCCTGCCCGCCTGCCAGATCGTGTGCATCACCGGCGATGAAATGGAGGAAAAACTCTCCGCCTACCTCGCCGTGCTCTTTGAACAGAACCCCGAAGCTGTGGGAGGCAAGCTGCCCGATGCCCCGTTCTACTATAAAGCCGCATAAAAATGGAATCCGGCCCTGGGCGGCGGCGCTGTGGATCATCATCTGGCAGCTCGCCGCCATGCTGGTGGGCCGGGATTTTTTGCTGGCTTCGCCGCTGGACACCATCATACGCTTCTTCGAGCTCGCCTTCACCGGCGGGTTCTGGTCCTCTGCGCTCTTTTCGCTGGCGCGCATCTTCTCCGGCTTTTTGCTGGGCATGGTTTCCGGCGCGGTCCTGGCCGCGCTGTCCGCCCGCCATCGCCGGGTAAGGGAGGCCCTCGCCCCGCTGCTCATGGTGCTGCGGGCCATTCCGGTGGCTTCCTTTGTGATCGTGGCGCTCATCTGGGTGCCTTCGAGGAATCTATCGGTGCTGGTATGCTTCCTGATCAGCTTCCCGGTGGTCTATGCCGGGGTACTCTCTGAAATTGGCCGCACCGATCCCAGGATGATCGAAATGGCCCGCCTCTTCGGCATGGCCCCCGCCCGGCAGCTCATTTATGTATATGCCCTGCCGGCGATGCGGGGCTTTGAAACCACCTGCGCCACGGCCATCGGCCTCGCATGGAAATCCGGAACGGCGGCGGAGCTGATCTCCATCCCGTCGGGCTCCATCGGCGAAAGGCTATACCAGGCCAAGGTGTACCTGATGACCGGCGATCTATTCGCCTGGACGATCCTGATCGTGCTGCTGAGCAGCCTGTGTTCCCGGCTCTTCTGCGCGCTGCTGCGCTGCATTGCCCGGCGGCTGGAGGGGGTGTAAAAGATGATTGTGCTTGATAAGATCACCAAATCCTTCGACAGGCCAGTGCTAAAAAACTTCTCCCACGTTTTCCCCGAGGGCGAAACCAGCTGCATACTCGGCCCCAGCGGCTGCGGCAAGACCACGCTGCTGCGCATCATCGCCGGGCTCCTCGCACCGGATTCCGGCAGAATTTCCGGCATGGAGGGCAGGCGGATCAGCGCGGTATTCCAGGAAAACCGCCTCTTTGAAAACCTCACCGCCGAGAAAAACCTGCTGCTCACCGCCCGGCCCGGCTTCACCCGGGAGGATGCGCGGGAGCTGCTCTCCTCCCTCGGCCTTCCGCTTGAAAAGAAGCCCGTGGGGGATTTCAGCGGCGGCATGCAGCGGCGCGTTGCCATCGCGCGGGCGCTGGCTGCGGAATACGATGTGCTGCTGCTGGACGAACCCCTCACCGCACTGGACGCCGCATCCCGGGATATGGTGCGCAGCCGGATCGCCGCCTGCTGCGCGGGAAAAACCTGCCTCTGGGTTACCCACTTCCCCGAGGACGCGGAAAAGCTGGGCGGCAATGTGCTCTATATGAAAGAAACAGCCATGGAATAACCCATGGCTGTTTCTTTATAATTTCAGGCTGATCTCTCCGGAATGGAGGGTTTCCCCGCCATTTTCCGTCTCCACGATCAAATCCCCTTCATCGCTGATGCCCAGCACCTTCGCGGGATAGCTCTCGCCGCCCCGCAGCACCTGCACTTCCCGGCCGATCACATTGGAGCGCGCCCGGTATTCCTGCATGAAGGCGCCGTCCTCCAGCTGGGCGTAGAGCCGGTTCAGCTCGTTGATCAGCTCCGCAGTGAAGCGGTTCCGGGACACGGCCTGGCCGCATTCATTGGCGATGGAGGTGGCCTTCTCCTTCAATTCATCCGGGAATTCCATGAAGCCCACGTTCACGCCGACGCCCATCACCACATGCCGCATCCGCCCGGATGCAAAATCCATGCTGGATTCGCAGAGTATGCCGCAGGCCTTCCTGCCGCCGATGTACACATCATTCACCCACTTGATTCCGGCCTTCACATCCGCGCATTTTTCCATGGCCCGGGCAACGGCCACCGCCGCCATCGGGGTAAGCAGCACGGCCTTCTCCGCCGGAATCTCCGGCCGCAGGATGCAGGAGAAATATACCCCGCTGCCCTTCGGCGAATGAAACACCCGGTCGAAGCGGCCCCGGCCCGCGCTCTGGCTCTCCGCCAGCACCACCGTGCCATGGGGCGCGCCCTGCAGCGCCAGCTCCCGGGCCCGGTTGTTGGTGGAGCCGATTTCTTCGTGGAATTCGATTTCATTTCCGATTTCCCCGGGCAACAAAAATTGCCGTATTCCCTGCGGGCCCATTCCTTCGGCGACGGCCTTCTGCCTCTCCCTCTCCATTTTGGAAAACACGCAGCCGCAGAAATCCTGCCGGTACAGCCCATATTCCTCTGAGAGGGCGCAGGAGCGCCGGTAACCGTCTTTTTTCTTGAAGTCGGAAACCAGGTAGCGCAGGCCGAACTCCGCCGCCAGGGCCTCGCCGATGGCGTTCAGGCGCTTTGAATCCTTCAACGGGCTGATGGACAGCGTAGTGGTGAAGTATTCCGCGCCGATCTGCCGGGCAAATTCCGCGGTTTTGCGCAGGCGCAGTTCAAAGCAGATGCCGCAGCGCTCGCCGCCCTCGGGATCATGCTCGTGGCCGCGCACCGCCTCGTAAAAAGTCTGGGGATCATATTCCCCTTCCACCACCCGCGCACCCTCTAGCGGCATTTCTTTCACCAGCCGCTTCTGTTCTTCAGATCGGTGGATAAATTCCGCCTCGGGGGAGATATTCGGGTTGTAATAGAACACCACCAGCTCAAAGGCCTCGTTCAGCCGCTCCAGCACGGCGCTGGAGCAGGGCGCGCAGCAGGAGTGCAGCGCCAATACAGGCCGCCTGCACTCCCTTTTCAGCCGCGCAATTTCGCGCTCCATTTCAATTTGGTAATTCCGTTTCGGCTGCATCATCATGCGTCTCCTCGGCGGGAACAAGCTCCCGCGCGCTCAGCGGCAGCACCAGCTGCATGCGGCGGTGGAGATTGATGATATCAAACTTCCTTCCCGTCGCGCCGCGCTCGCCGTCCAGCGTCCACTCCACATCATCCTCCGTTTCAAAGAGGATGCGGTCCGTGGTGAAAAATTCGATCATTTCATTGGGCAATTCCCGGCTGCGCAGGCCCATCAGGATCTTCGTCCACTGACTGGGCTGCACGGGATTGCGCACCAGCATCACCTCGAAGAGGCCATCGTTCAGGCGCACCTTGTCCGGGTCCAGCTTGAGTATGCCGCCCACCGACAGGGAATTGGTTACCGAGCAAAACAGGAAATCGCCCTCGATGATCCTGTCCTCGCATTCGGCGCAGAGGTGGATGGGCTTGATGCTGGGCAGATCCTTGATGCCCTCCAGGATGTATGCGGTGTGGCCCAGCAGGTTCTTCGCCGCCTGGGGAGTGGAATAGGAAGCCTTGGCAAAGGCGCCGCAGGAGGCCGTGTAGTTGAAGTAGCGGCCGTTGAAGCTGCCCAGATCAAACCACCAGCTCTTGCCGTCCACCGCGTCCCGCGCCGCCTGCAGGATATCCGTGGAGAGGCCCAGGCTGCGGGCGTAATCATTGGTGGTGCCGGCGGGAACATAGCCCACGGGGCAGGTGGCTCCCGCCTCAATGATGCCGGCGATGGTTTCATTCAGCGTGCCATCGCCGCCGATGCACACGATGCGGTCAAAATCGCAGGCGTGGGCGCGCAGGTAGAGCGTGGCGTCGCCGGTGGAGGCGGTGACATAGACCACGCATTCATAGTCCCGGTCGTTGTACAGGCGAATGATCTCCGGAAGGAATCGATTCGCTTTTCTCTGCCCTGCAAAGGGGTTCAAAAGCAGAAGAAGCCGCTTGGCCATATTTCACACTCCTCCTCAATGGGCAAAAGCCCTGTCAAAATGGAAAAGGCCGTCGGAAACACGCTCCGACGGCGGGAATTCATTCAAAGATCTGTGCGAGTTTGAAGCCCAGGCCGTCACAGGAGACCTGATGGTAAGTAATGCCGTCCAGCTCGCCATGAATGGCCCCGGCGAGGCCCGCGCCGTGCAGGTGGCCATAGACCACCGTCTTCACGCCGTATTCACTGAGCAAATCGGCAAATCCCACGCAGCCCTCGCTGCGGGGCGGATAATGCATCATTACGATGATGGGCGCATCCGCACTCTTCTGGCGGGCGCTCTTTAAGGACATCTCCAGCCGCTGCCGTTCCCGGCGGTAGATGCGGGCGTCGTCGCCCTCGCCGTCCGGCTCGGCAGGAATGGTCCAGCCGCGGGAGCCGGCGAAGAGGTAGCCGTCCAGCAGCAGGCTATCGTTCTGCAGGGCGTAGCTGCCCTCGGGAAGCATGCGGCGCACGCGGCCGATGGAACTCCACCAGTAATCATGGTTGCCCCGCAGCAGCAGCTTCTTTCCAGGCAGCGCGCCGATCTGTTCCAGATCTTCCTGCGCTTCCTCCAAATGCATGGCCCAGGTGAGATCGCCCGGCAGCAGCACGATATCCCCGTCCTGCACGCGCATGAGCCAATCTTCCCGGATGCGCTCAAAGTGGTTCGCCCAGTGCGGCCCGAATATATCCATGGGCTTCTGGCGCGCCGGCAGGTGCAAATCTGAAATTGCCCATACTGCCACGATCAGTTGTCCTCGTCTTCGTCATCATCGTCTTCGTCGTCATCGAAGAACGGATCGTCCTCATCGGAGAAGTCTTCATCATCGATGCCTTCGCCGATATCCAGCTCGATTTCATCCATGGTGCTCACGGAATCGATGCCGATGTTGGCCGTTTCGCTCACTACGGTATCATCGCTCTGCGCATCGCTGTTGCGCATGGCGGATTCCTTCAGGCAATAGGCGCAAAGTTCCTGACCCGGTACAACCGGATTTTCTCCGCATTCGGAGCACAGCTCGATCATTTCATACTGTTCGCTTTCGCCGCGCACCTCGCGCTGGCACACGGAGCAGATCTTATCCGTATCGAGCATGTAATTGAGTTCACAGCGGGGACACTTAATCAGGCCCATCAATATCTTCCTCCCAGAATAGACGATTCAATTCATAATCACGCGGGCGGCAATATTTTCCGCTCACGTTCTCCATGTTATTATACACAATTGTATCGGAAGCGCAAGTGGAAAATGGCACAAATTCACATTTTACACATTTTCGTCATCTGCTGCCCCCGAATTTCGGGGATTTTCCCTGATCCAGTCCGCCAAACGGCGCACATCCGCGGCATAGACGTCCTTCAAAGACGGGTTGTAAATCAGCGACGCCGGATGATACATCGGGTAGAGCCTGAGCCCATCCGCATCCAGCCACGCGCCGTGGCAATCGCCGATCACGATCTTCTGCCCCGCCAGCGCCTTCAGCGGCACATTTCCCAGAGTTACAATCACCTCGGGGTGCACCAGTTCAATCTCCCTTTTCAGCCAGGGCAAAAACAGCTTGATTTCCTCCCGGGTGGGCGGCCGGTTCACCACGCGCCCGGCGGCGGAAATCTTGGTGGGGCGGAATTTTACCGTGTTGGAAACATAGAGCTCCCCCCGGTCCAGCCCGGCAAGGGCCAGGAATTCATCCAGGTTTTTTCCCGCCTTGCTCACGAAGGGCCGGCGCTGCAAAGTCTCCTGCTCGCCCGGGGCCTCGCCGATCAGCATCACCCGTGCACCCAGCCTGCCCTCGCCGTGCACCAGCAGCCGGGCCTCATCCTCATAGATTTCCGAAACCAGCTTTTCCAGTCCGGCGCGCAGCTTATCCATTTCGTTCGTCAATTTTCCTCACCCGCAGCTTCAATTTCCGATAGTTTGGCT
The DNA here is from genome assembly GCA_017481065.1 of Clostridia bacterium. The sequence goes on from JAFUPT010000147.1 coordinate 27,874, forward strand.
CGAATCTTCTGAAAATCATCCCATGCTTCGCGCTTTTTGGAAGGATCTCTCAGCAGCGCGGATGGATGGTAGGTCGGCATGAACCATGTTCCCTTGCGTTCAAACCATTTGCCATGCTCGCGCATAACAGAAATTTCCTCTTTCAGCACATAGCGGCAGGCCACCTTGCCCAGCAGCACCACCACCTGCGGCCGCACCAGCGCAAACTGGGCCCGCAGATAATTCATGCAGGCGGCGGCCTCGTCCGGCTCGGGATTGCGGTTCTGGGGCGGGCGGCATTTGACGACATTGCAGATGTACACCTGCTCCCGCTCCAGGCCGATGGCGGCGATCATGCGGGTGAGCAATTCGCCGGAGCGGCCCACGAAGGGGCGGCCCTGCAAATCCTCATCCCTGCCGGGACCCTCGCCGATGAACATCAGCCGGGCCCTGGGATCGCCCTCGCCGGGCACCACATTGTTTCTCGTTTCGCAGAGGCGGCATTTACCGCAGCCCGCGATTTCCGCCTCGAGCTGCGCCCAGGAAACCTTCATTCTGAACCCCCCGTTCATCTGCCGTAGTTCTTTGCACCCATTATACACCAAATCCGGCGGTTCTGCGCGCCGGATTTGGATTTTCTTTTCATTTTTTATTCAGGGATAACCACTGCCTGCATGAACATATCCCACAGGGATTTGAACGTGACCGGCACATCGGCAATCACCCAGTTCACCAGAGAAGTGAGCAATATGATGCAGGCGATGATGACCACCACGCCGGCCACAACCGCAAGGAAATCAAACATGCCGGCAAAAATCTGGAATTTCATCCTGCGGCGCCGGGCTTCCTCCCGGGTATATAGCTTTGCCATCTCGTCTCACCTCTTCATAAAGTATAACACATTCTTTTGAACAATTCAATTACGGGCCGTATTCCACAATCTGCTTCGTGGCCTTGTAATTGCTCTTGCAGAGCAATTCGCGCTTGATTTCATTGCCGTTGGCGTCCCACCATATCTTGTAGGCGGCGGCGGAATAGCCCTCCTTGCCCTTCTGGATCACCTTGGTTTCGCCGGAAGCCATCATGAAGTTCAGCTGGTATTCCGTCTCCGGCTCCACGGTGCCGGTCTTCTTGCCCTCGAGGGTGATGGTGATTCCATCCTCCAGCAGCTTTCCGAAGATGGCGATGTGCACCCGCTTGTCCTCGCTCAGGTAGCAGCAGATGTAGATATCGTCATCGGAGGTATTGGTGAAGCGCAAATCCTTGTTGCCCCAATCCACGGCAGCGTCCTTGCCCAAATCCACATAGGACACCGTGAGGGAATGGCTGTGGCGCTCATCAATCTCCAGGTCCGCCTTCACCGCCGCGTTGAACAGGGTGGTGGAAACCTGGCAGATGCCGCCGCCCACTTCCTCGGTCACTTCGCCGCCGGAGTAAGCCGGCGCGGATTTGAAGCCGCGGTCCCGGGTGCGTTCGCCCACGACGCCGTTGAAGGAGAAGCTCTCGCCCGGCTCCAGCTTCGTGCCGTTGATCAGCTGCAGGGAGAGGGCGATGTTGTTCAGGCGGTTGCTGGAGGAGGAGGAAGCATTGGTCACTGCGGAGGTGATCATGCCGTACTGGGAGGCCACATTTTCGATGGTGAGCTCCGGCTGCACCGCCGCGATCTCCAGCTGCACATTCCCGCCGCCACTGGAAAGCGCGGCCTCGATATCTTCGATCAGGCTCTGCTGGTCCAGGGTGCGGCCCACCTGCTCCTTTGCATAGGAGAACTGCTGGGTATTTACATCAAAGGATTCGAGGCTGGCATTCTTCGCCTCGGTATCGATCTGATCCGCCAGCTGGGCTGCATAGCTCTGAACCACGGCGCTGTCGTAGAGCGTGCGGCTCACTTCGTAGCTCTTGGGCGATTCCATGTGCAGCGCCACGCGCTTGTAACGCTCCACAAGGGAGCCCGTGCGCCCGGCGTTCCACGCGGCGGACAGGGTATTCACATAATCGCTGGAATAGCCCATCTGGGATGCGGTGATGCGCGTGCCGTCATTGAGCACGGCGGCGGTCTCCCGGTAGGCGGGCTCCACCTGGGTATCCCAGTATTCAATCGCCTGCGGCAGGGTCATGGAGGATACATCGACGCCATCCACCGTGGTTCCCGCGTAGAAATTCTGCTGGGAAACGACGGCCTTCATCTGCACGAAGTCCTCATAGGCGTTCACGCGCCATACGCCCACGCCCACGCAGCCCGCAATCACAAGCAGAAGCAGGGCGGTAAGGGCGCTGAAGGGGCTCCTGCGCTTCTTCTTCCGCTTCTTTTTGCGGCGGGGCGGCTGATGCTCCCGGCGCAGCGGCGCATCATATTCATCATAAGCATCCGCCGGCGGCGCGGGATTGCGGCGGGGCGGCAGGATATCCACAGGCACATCATAGAGCAGCTTCGCATCCATGCTGGCGAGGGGATTTTCTTCAATATGGATTTTCTTGGCAGCAGTCTTTTGTGTATTCATGCCCTTCTTGGACGCAGCGGGGGCCGCTTTCGTTCCATTGGCCGGCTTCTTTGCCGCAGAGGGCGCCTTCGCAGCCGCCGCGGGCTTCTTTGCCGATGCGGCAGCCTTGTTCCCGGCAGTTTTTTTCGGGCTCGCAGAAGCGCCCGCCTTCGCCTTTTGCGAAGCAGGCTTCTTTGCGCCGCGCGCAGATGCAGATGCGGAGCCCTTCTTCTTCGGCTTCACATCGATTTCAAAATTTGCCAGTTCACGCTTTCTGCCGTCAGCGCCATTCATGAATTCAAACCACTCCATGTAAGCATTATAACCCGATTCAATCGGATTCCATTTTCCATTATAAGGAATGCATTTCTCCCAATCAACTGCTTTGTGTTAATTCCGGGAGACACAAAATCTCACATTCCCGCAGGGCGCATGAAAAAGCGCCCGGAGCCATATGGCTCCGGGCGCCCGGGAAATACATTTTTACATCGCCAGCGCGCTGACGGAAGCTACCTTGCCATCCACCAGTGCAATTTCAATGATTGCAAACTGCTGGGACATGGTGAAGATGCCGTCGTCGGTCACGATCATATCCGCAGCGGAGATGCCGTTCTTCTGCATTGCAGCCACGGCCTCCTCGATGCTCATGCCGATGCCCACGCCATGGATGCGGTAGCTGGACTTCTTCACCAGCTCAATGCTGACGACCCTGTCCTTCACATCCTGGCTGCCGCGGTTCACCAGCACCGCATTGCTGCCGGTAGCATCGGTGTAATACACCGTGCCGCCCTCTTCAACCTTCTTCAGGCCGCCCATTGCGCTGGTAATACCTGCGAAGCTGCCTGCGGAAGTGCTCAGCTCAACGCCTGCGCTCTCGGCTTCCACGGTTACCACAACGCTGGCGATCTTGCCATTGCTGGTGGTAACGGTGATGATGGCGGTGCCAACCTTTACGCCGGTTACAACGCCCTGCTGGTTTACGGTGGCAACGCTATTATCGCTGCTGATCCAGCTCAGCTCGGTCTTGGCATTGGCGGGGGTGATGGTGGTTTCCACCACGATGGAATCGCCCACGCCCACCTTGCCGCCTGCGGCGGGGATGGCGGCAATGCTATCCGGCAGGATGGCTGCGCCGACGGTGATCTTCATGCTGTCGGTCTTGCTGTTGTGGGTCTTAACGCTGATGGTAACGCTGCCCTGACCATGGAAGGTTACATAGCCATCCGCATCTACGGTGGCGATATCCTCATTGGAGGACTTCCAGCTAAGATTGGTCATGGCGGTGGCGGGCTCCAGGGAGGGAACCAGCTCCACGACATCGCCCACGGTCACTGCGCCGATGTTGCTAAGCTCAATGCTGGTGGGCTTATACTTATCGGTAACCTTCACCTTCACGGTGTCCTTCAGACCGTTTTCGGTCTTTACGGTGATGGTGGTGGTGCCGGCCTTCTTGGGCGTTACCAGGCCATCCTGGTCAACGGTGGCATAGGTCTTGCCGGAGGAGGACCAGGTCAGCTCGGTATCAGCGGTATCGGGCAGCACGGTGGCATTGAGCTGCAGTTCCTCACCAATGTTGATGGTAACGGTGCCGCTCTGATCCAGTTCTACGGCGTAGGGCTCGTAGGGATCATATACCTTCACCTTCACGGTATCGCTCTTGCCGTTTTCGCTCTTTACGGTGATGGTGGCGGTGCCCACCTTCACGGGGGTAACCAGGCCGAATTCATCAACGGTGGCAACCTTCTTGCTGGAGGAGGACCACTTCAATTCGGAATCGGCGGTGGCGGGCAGGATGTTGGCATTGAGCTGCAGCTCTTCATCCAGGGCCAGGGCCACGGTGCCGGTCTCTTCCAGTTCAACGGCCGCTACTTTGTAGGGATCAACCACGGTCACGGTCAGGGTATCGGTCTTGCCGTTGTAGGTCTTGACGGTGATCTTGGTGGTGCCTTCCTTCAGGGGAGTGATGATGCAGCCGGTATCGGTGATTTCGCCGGTGGCAACCTTGGGCTTGGAGGAGGACCAGCTCAGCTCGCTCTCGGCAGTCTCCGGATAGAGCACTGCTTCCAGCTCCAGCTCATCGCCCAGGCTCAGGTAGTAGGTGCCGCTCTCGCTCAGCTCAACGCTGTCCGGCTTGTAGGGATCCTCAACCGTCACCTTCAGGGTGGCCTTCTTGCTGTTGTGGGTCTTTACGGTGATGGTGGCGCTGCCTTCGCCCACGGCGGTAACCACGCCGTACTTATCCACGGTGGCAACGGTCTTCTTACCGCTGCTGTAAGTAAATACGGTGGCCTCGTCATCTTCGATGATGGGCTCGAGCTGGTAGGTTTCGCCGCGGATCAGTTCAACGCTGGTCTCGTCCAGGGTCACCTTGGAGGGAGCATCGCATACGTTTACCAGCACCTCGGCGGTGAGGCCCGCGCCAGTGATGGTGATGATGGCGCTGCCCTTGGCGGACTTCTTAACAGTTACAACGTCCTTGGAGCTTACGGAAACATTCTTCGGATAATCGCTCTCGTAGCTCAGGGTGCCTGCGCATTCGTTGCCGAATTCATCAACCAGCATGGCGCCCAGGTCGTAGGTCTGCTTGTAGTACATGTTGACTTCTTCAGCGGGCACTTCGATGGCCACGGGAGCGCCGGTGACGCTCACTGCGCAGCTGGCGGTCTTGCCGTTGAAGGTGGACACGGTGATGGTGGCCTCGCCGATGCCGGTGGCGATCACAAAGCCATTTTCATTCACAAATGCCACGGAGGGATCGCTGCTGGTCCAGGTAAGGGTGGAGCCATAGGAGCTGCCGCCGATGGAGGCGGTCAGCTGGCCCTCCTGGCCTTCATAAATGTTCAGCTTGCTGTGGGACAGGGTAACCTTCGTGGGAGCCTTCTTCACGGTCACATCGAATTCGTCCTTATAAATGGCGCCGTCCGGGCTCACGGTTTCGATGGTGATCTTGGTGGTGCCTGCCTTCTTGGCAGTGATCACACCATTTTCATCGATGGTGGCGATGCTGGGCTTGCTGGAATTGAATTCCATGCTGTAAATAACACTTTCCGGCTTCACGGTGATCCCCAGCTGGAATACTTCGCCCACACCCAGGTTTCCGCCGGGAGCAACGATTTCCATCTCCTGGATTCCCATGACCTCGCCGCACTTGATGCAAATATTGTTTACATAATTGTGCTCAACGGCGATATCCACGGTGGCCTTGCACAGATCGCAGCGGCTCGTATCCGCGCTGGTGCAGCTCACGGTGTGGACGCCCGCATTCAGGTAATTCTGGCAGGCGGAGCAATAGATGCCGTGCATATCCGGAATATTTGCGATCACGCTGTATTCCGTGGCCAGGCCGCTGTGGAACACATATTCATCATCGATCGTCGCCTGGCATACGGCGCACTTGTTGGGCTCCTCGAAGGTGCAATCGGTGAAGTGCTCCTCAAGGTAAGCAAAGCCGCCGCAAAGCACGCAGTAATAGCCATGCTTGCCGGGATCATCGGGGCAGAGGATCGGATCATCCTCGGTGATGTTGTCCGGATGGCGGGCTTCGATGCCGGTCACGGTCTGCTTGCACAGCTGGCAGTAATCGGGCTGGAAGCAGATCACGATATGCTCGCATGCATCGGCCGCAGCGGCTTCCACCGGGGCTTCCTCAGCAGTGAGCATAACCGCGGTTTCTTCAACTGCAATTTCCTCTGCTGCAATTTCCTCTGCGGCGGGAGCAGCTTCTTCAGCGGCTTCCTCCTCCACAGCTTCTTCTGCAGGAGTTTCATCGGCCGCGGGGGCTTCAGCAGCGGGTTCCCCGGCGGGAAGCTCCTCCACTGCAGCAACGGGCTCAACGATTTCGGTTACTACAACGGCTTCCTCCGCAAACACGAAGGAGGACATCAGAACCGCGAGCATCGCGATCAGAGCTACGATGCGCCTCATTTTCTTCATTTCTCCACGTCCTTTCAAATAATAAAATTGTAATGTTTATCAGGGATGAATGTCATACCTAACTGACCATATTATACCATACGTTGCTGTTTCGCGCAACAAAAGCGCCCTTCAAAACCCGTTTCTCGGCCAATCTTTAACATTGTCGCCTAATTTTGAAGGTTTTGTTGGTTTATATTTCTCTTATATGACACTTTTATGACACATCTAGAGCCATAAAAAACGGGGGCCGGATCTTGTCCGGTCCCCTTGGAAATTCTGAATTATTTCACAAACCAGGCGCTCACAACCTCGCCGGATGCCACCTCCACCATATCCATGCAAAGCATGCTCTTTCCATAGAGTCTGCAGCTCACGGCGTAGCTACCGCCGTCCAGCACCAGGACGCCGCCGTCCATGGTCCATTCGGTGGTGGTTTCAGTCTCATTCTCGAAGCTCATGCTGATGCTGTCCTTGGTGATATTCAGGCCGAATCCATCCAGCAGGCCCTCGGCGGGAATGCTCACGCCCATGTAGCCCACGCGGTCCAGCTTCCAATCGCCAATGAAGGAGGAATAGCTCGCCTTTGCGGTTTCATCCACAACCTTCACCTTCACCGTATCCTTCTTGCCATTGGCGGTCTGCACGGTGATGGTGGCGGTGCCGGCCTTCACGCCCAGCACAGCGCCTTCTTCCACGATGACGTACTTCTTATTGCTGGTGCTCCACTTCAGGGTGGTTTCAGCGGTGCCGGGCTGCACTTCCGCAGTCAGCACATAGATTTCACCCACGCCGATGCTCACGGTACCTTCCTCGCTCAGCACAACCGCAGTGGCCTTCTTGGGATCCACTACCTTCACCTTCACGCTGTCCTTCTTGCCGTTGGCGCTCTTTACGGTGATTTCGGTGGTGCCTTCCTTCACGGGAGTTACGATGCCGTCCGCAACGGTGGCGATGCGGGCATTCTTGCTGCTCCAGCTCAGGGTAGTTTCCGCAGTGGCGGGCAGCACGGTGGCATGCAGCTCCAGGGTTTCGCCCAGGTTCAGGGTTACGGTGCCGCTTTCGGCCAGTTCAACCGCTGCAACCTTCTTGGGATCCACAACCTGCACCTTCACGGTATCCTTCTTGCCGTTGTAGGTCTTTACGGTGATGGTTACGGTGCCTTCCTTCACGGGGGTTACCAGGCCGTTTTCATCCACGGTCGCGGTCTTCTTGGCGCTGGTGCTCCAGGTCAGCTCGCTCTTGGCGGTGGTGGGCAGCAGGCTCGCGTTCAGCTGCAGGGTTTCGCCCAGGCTCAGCATCACGGTGCCGGTCTCTGCCAGCTCCACGCCGGTGGGCTTGTAA
>JAFUPT010000148.1 GCA_017481065.1 Clostridia bacterium
ATCATCGCAGTAACGAACCAGAAGGGCGGCGTGGGCAAAACCACCACGGCCATCAATCTCTCGGCATGCCTGGCGGCGAAGAAAAAGAAAGTGCTGCTGGTGGATATCGATCCCCAGGGCAACGCCACCAGCGGCCTCGGCATTGGCAGCAAAAACAAGCACACCGTTTATGATGTGCTCATTGGCGATGCCCGGGCCCGGGAAGCGGCTGTGGCCACCGGCCACGGTTCCCTCGATCTCATGCCCACGGCCATTGAGCTGGCCGGCGCAGAGATCGAACTGGTGGGCATCGAAAACCGCGAGCAGCTGCTGAAAAATGCGCTGGCTGATATCCGGGATGATTATGATTATATCCTCATCGATTGCCCGCCGAGCCTGAGCCTGCTGACCATCAATGCCCTCACTGCGGCGGACAGCGTGCTGATCCCGATCCAGTGCGAATATTACGCGCTGGAGGGCCTCGGCCAGCTGATGAACACCACCAAGCTGATGCGCAAGAAGCTCAATCCCCAGCTTGAAATCGAGGGCATCGTGCTCACCATGTTCGATTCCCGCACGAACCTTTGCGCGCAGGTGGTGGACGAGGTGCGCAGGCATTTCCCCCGGGACCTGTTTGAAACGATGATTCCCCGCAACGTGCGGCTGAGCGAGGCGCCGAGCTACGGCCTGCCCATTCACCTGTACGACGGGCGCTGCTCCGGTGCGAAGGCATATGATGCGCTGGCGGCGGAACTGATGGAGAGGAGAGGTGAGTGAGATGGCGGTAAAGAAGGTGCAGCGCGGTTTGGGCCGCGGCCTGGGCGCGCTCCTGGGCGATGACGTTATCCAGCAGGCGGCTGCGGAGGAAAAATCCCCGAAGGCGGAGCAGGACGCCGTGCGCATGCTGCCCATCCGCATGATCGATCCCAACAAGGACCAGCCCCGGCGCAGCTTCGATGAGGAGGCGCTGAAGGAACTGGCGGCTTCCATCGAGGCCGTGGGCGTGATCCAGCCCATCATCGTGGCGGAGACCGGCGAGCGCTACCGCATCATCGCGGGCGAGCGCCGCTACCGGGCTTCGCGCTTGGCAAATCTGGATGAAATTCCCGCCATCGTGCGCAACTGGGACCAGCAGCGCCAGCTGGAGGCCGCGCTGATTGAAAACCTGCAGCGCGACGACCTGAACCCCATCGAGGAGGCCCAGGGCGTGAAGCGGCTGATGGAGGAGAGCGGCCTCACCCAGGAAAAGGCGGCCGAGCGCTTGGGCAAGAGCCGCCCGGCGCTGGCAAACCTGCTGCGCCTGCTCAGCCTCGAGGCGAGCGTGCAGCAGATGCTCATTGACGGCCGGCTCTCCGCCGGGCATGCCCGCGCGCTGGTCACTGTGGATAAGAAGCGGCAGGTGCAGCTGGCCAACCTCTGCGCGGAGCAGGGCTGGTCCGTGCGCCAGCTGGAACGCATCTGCGCCCAGCCGGTGCAGGAGGAAAAAAAGCCCGCCAAGGTGCGCGACCAGCAGTTCAAGGCGCTGGAAGGCATGGCAAGGGAGCTCTTCGGCACCCGGGCAAAGCTGGACGGCACCCATGAAAGCGGCAAGCTGACCCTCTACTATTACAATGCCGATGACCTGCAGCGCATCTGGGAAGTGCTGGAAGCGGCGCAAAACAACTGATCGTGATTGTTCTTGGCATATTGGCGCTCGCCTGCCTCGCGCTCTTTGCCGCAGTTTGGCTCTGCGCGAAGCTGCGCCGGGGGGACAGGAACTGCGCCTGCATCATCGTGCTGGGCGCGAAGGTGCATCCGGATGGCCGGCTGAGCCGTTCCCTGGAATACCGCTGCGAGGCGGCGGTTTCTGCCTGGAAACAGGGAATCGCGCCGGTGATCATCGCCTGCGGCGGAAAAACCGGGGAAGCGCCCTGTACGGAAGCCGAAACCATGGCGGAATATATGATCCGCCTTGGCGCGCCTGCGGATGCCGTGGTCCTGGAGGATAAGTCTCGGAATACGGTGGAAAACCTGAAAAATGCGAAGGCCATTATGGATGAAATGGGCCTTGCCGACGCCGCCATCGTTACCAGCGATTATCATGTGCAGCGCGCGATCTGGATTGCGCGGAAGTTTGCCATCCGCGCCTGCGGTGTCCCCGCGAAATCCCCGGAAAAGGCAAAATACCGCCTGAAAGCCCTCCTGCGGGAGTGCGTGAGCTGGGTGGTTTTCTGGTATTACGAGCTGAAGCTGGGGGGACGCTGAGTACCTGTTGGGGACGCTGTCCCCAAACCCCTGCAAGGGGAAATGATTTCCCCTTGACCCCTCTGCATAAAAAATCGATCCCGCTCCGGGATCGATTTTTTTGAATGATTTTCATTACAGGAGATTCTTAAGGGCATCATGCCCTTGAGCAGGAGTCCAGAGGACAGAGCCCTCTGGCAGGGGTTTCAGGGGACAGCGTCCCCTGATCGTCCCCCGCTCACAGAATCTGGTTGAATTCCACCTTTTCACGATTGGGACCGATGATGGTGAAGAAGCGCACGCCCTTTTCGAAGAAGGGCAGGAAATTGATTTCAGTATCCTCGGTCTCGTAGCCGCAGGCCTGGGCGTCGCGCCAGGCAGCCTCTACGTCGTTCACGTTGAGTGCGACGTGGTCGATGGCGCCGTTCAGCTTGGCGGCGGCGTCTGCGTAGTAGGTTTCGATCACGAGGGAACCCAGCTGCAGGAAATAAACGGTGTCATTGTTCCAGATGGTTTCGAAGCCGAGGCCGTGGTAGAAATCCACGGTGGTCTTGAGATCCTCGGTGGGGATGCCGAGATGCTGGATACCGGTGGTGTTTGCCTTGAAGTTCTGCGCGAGATTCATATGTATTTCCTCCTGTTTCCGGCGTTACGCGAAGGCGCGCCGGGGATTTTCCACGGTAATGGTGCGGATTTCCTCCTCGCTGAAGCCGGCCTCGCGGAGGGCGGGGAGGAAGCTGGTGAAGATGTAATCCAGGCCGATCTCGCCGCCGTAGCTGGCGAGGCGCTGGTTGGTGGTATCCAGGGAGATCAGCAGCTGCTCCAGGTGGCCGCCCTCGATCATGTGGCGCATGAGCCGGATCTCGGAGGGATCATCGTGGTATTTGAAGCGGCCGATGGTATCGTATTCCAGCATGCAGCCGGTGGCGGCGATGGCGTCGTGGGGGCCGAAATCATCCGCCTGCCTGTCGATATGGCAGATCAGGATGCGGTTGAGCGGCATCCCGGCAGCCACGCAGAGCTCCACGGCCTCTACGCCGCCCACGCCCTTTTCGGTGTGGATCACGATGGGCACGCCGGCGCCGGCTGCGGCGCGGGCAGCTGCGGCGAGCTTCACACGGGCGCGCGCATCCAGGCCTTCCTTGCCGAGGGCGGCCTTCACCGCGCTGGGCTTCACTTTCCGGCATTCGATGCAGCCGTTTTCCAGCTCATCGGCGAAGCGGGCGAAGAGCTGCTCCTCATCCTCGGAATGAATCCAATGGCCTTCGGGATAAAAGTGGGGGAGGTGGAAGCCGGTGACGGTGACGATCTTCGCGCCGCTGGCCTCGGAAATCTTTTTCAGCATGGCGGCGTTGCGGCCTGCGTCCACGGGCTGCGCATCGAGGAAGCCGCCGCCGCCCATTTCCACATAATGCTTTGCTTCCGCAGCGGATTTTTCCAAATCATCCGCCAGCAGGGCGGGGAAGAGATCGGTGCCGGGGCCCGGGGAGACGAAGAGATGTTCGTGCATCTGGAAGTGGCCGAGTTCCTCCGGGCAGAAGGGGCCGTTTGCGCCCTGGATCTGTTTCATAGTTTCGTCCTCCCTATTGGTTCAATGTTATAACATAGTCATTATAGCATATTTGCGCTTTTTTTCAAGGCCGAAAGCATGGATTGGCCAAAGATAAGGGATTTTTTTCGGCGGTAGTTGACAAAATGATGGATACAGGCTATACTGTAATTGTCATTACATAATGACGTAATGGTATTGTACATATTGCTCAATATGAGCGGCTGACCATAGGAACAGGAGGACAAGCATATGCACTTCAACCCCAGTGATATCAAGTTCGATTTCGAAAAGGGCTTCACCATGGCCTTCGACCTCAAGACCGGCATGAGCTCCGACCTGGATACCGGCAAGCGCTACCTGTCCGAAATGAAGGGCATGTTCGCTGATTCCGAAGCCGAGGCAAAGATGATCGCAGAAGGCAACCCCATGGTTTATGAATTCCATGGCATGCCCGTTCCGGAGCATGAGGGCGACCTGGCCTTCGGCTGCTCCATCTGCTATCCCGGCAAGGTGGGCGATGAATATTTCATGACCAAGGGCCACTTCCACACCATCCTGGAAACCGGCGAAGTTTACTACTGCCTCAGCGGCCATGGCTACATGCTGCTGGAAAACCCCGAAGGCGACTGGCGCGCACTTGAGCTGGAAGCCGGCAAGGCCGTATACGTTCCCAAGCGCTACGCCCACCGCTCCATCAACGTTTCCGATACCGAGCCCCTCGTAACCTTCTTCGTATTCCGCGCTGACGCCGGCCACAACTACGGCACCATCGAGGAGAAGGGCTATCGCAAGCTGCTCGTGGAGCGCGATGGCAAGCCGACCATTATCGACAATCCCAAGTGGAAGTAATTCCAGACAGCGCAAAACCTCGCGAACAACGAAATCCCAACTGATTTTGACAATCGGTTGGGATTTTGTTTTACTGCGTCATCAGCGGCTGCAAATGGCGGTCACTTACGTCTGTGTAAGCTCCCTTATTTGCAGCCTTGATTCCTTGTCTCGCAAGGTTTATCGCCGTCTGGCCGCCGCCCGGATATGCCTAACACAGCTTATCAACGCCAAAAAGCCACCGCGCGGAGCTTTTGTAAGCTCATGAATTTGTAAGCTCTTTTTCCCCGTCTTTCAGGCCTTCTTGCCAGTCTGGCCGTCAAACGGGAATACTCGCGCAGCTTCTCGCCGTCTAAAAGCCGCCGATTGGCTGGGTCACTTACGTCTGTGTAAGCTCCCTTATTTGCAGCCTTGATTCCTTGTCTCGCAAGGTTTATCGCCGTCTGGCCGCCACCCGGATATGCCTAACACGGCTTATCAACGCCTAAATGCCGCCGGTTGGAGCAGAATTCCATAAAAAATCCCCGGCAAGGCATATACTGCCCCATAGAAGCATAAATCCTCTGCATATACCCTTGATTTATTCATCACTCTGCGATATAATGTAAAGAGAATATTATCTGAAAGGAAGTCATGCAGCAATGAAGGCGACGCTTGTGTTTCTGGCGGCCGGATTTGGGTCGCGCTTCGTCGGCGGCGTAAAGCAGCTCGAGCCCATCGGGCCGAATGGCGAAGTGCTGATGGATTACGCGGTGCATGATGCGCTGCGGGCCGGCTTCAATCGAGTGGTATTCATTATCCGAAAGGATCTGGAGCAAGTCTTCCGCGCAGGCGTGGGCGGGCGCGTGGAGAAGAAATGCGATGTGGAATATGTTTTCCAGGATATAAATGATCTGCCCGCCGGCTTTTCCGTGCCGGAGGGTAGAACAAAGCCCTGGGGCACGGGGCAGGCGGTGCTGGCCTGCCGGAATGCGGTGCGCGAGCCCTTCTGCGTGCTCAATGCGGATGATTATTATGGCCCGGAGGCATTTTCGCAGATTTATTCCTGCCTGGATGCGGCGCAGCCGGGCGGTAAGATGCAATGCTGCATGGCGGGCTATGTGCTGGGCAACACCCTGTCCAGCAGCGGCGCGGTAACCCGCGGGCTCTGCCGGGTGGATGCGCGCGGCGAATTGCTGGCCATCCATGAGCAGCGGGGCATTGTGAAGGAAAATGGCCGGGTGGGCGTGCGCGACGGCGATATTTTTGAGCCGCTGGACGCGGATATCCCGGTATCGATGAACATATGGGGCATGCCGCCGGAGTTCATCGGCTATCTGGAGGAGGAATTTCCCAAATTTCTGAGGGAAATCCCCGATGGGGAATTGAAGGCGGAATTCCTGCTTCCCACGGCCGTTGGCCGGATGATCGATGAAGGCCGGGGCAGCGTGCAGGTGCTCCGGAGCCGCGACCGCTGGTTCGGCATGACCTATGCCGAGGACCGGGCGGAGGCAAAGGAAAAGATTTTTAGCCTGATCCGGCAGGGCATTTATCCGGAAAAAATATAGTATACCTGCAAAAAAATGACGGATTGCGCAGTGTTTCCGTCATTTTTTGTTGTAACAAGCGAAAATATGCAATTTCGAAATTCAAAAAGTGCAAATTTGAGCCCTTTAACGGCTTCATTAACCCAATTTGCAAGTTTTAACATTTAAAAAGCCGAAATCCTATTGCCAGAAATGAAAAAGTGATGTATAATGTGTTCATTCGGCGGGGCACACAAGCCTGCCAAAACAGAAATATGGAGGAAAAAACTATGAAAAAGACTCTGGCTATCCTGCTGGCCCTGGTTATGATGCTGGGCTGCGCTTCTGCCCTGGCAGAGCTGACCTTCACCACCGGCGGCACCTCCGGTACCTATTATGCATTCGGCAATGTGCTGGCACAGTACATCACCAACAATTCCGAAGTTGCCGTCACCGCAGTTGCCGGCAACGGCTCCGCAGCCAACATCGACCTGCTGGACCTGGGCGATGCTCAGCTGGGCCTGGTTCAGAACGACGTAGCAAACTATGCTTACAACGGCATCCGCTTCGAGCAGTATGAAGGCATGCCCGTTGATACCTTCACCGCCCTGGCCGCTCTCTACGATGAGACCGTTCAGCTGGTTACCTGCAATCCTGAGATCAAGTCCATGGAAGACCTGCGCGGCAAGAACGTTTCCATCGGCTCCCAGGGCTCCGGCGTTTACTTCAACGCTCTGGACTTCCTGGCCGCTTATGGCATGACTGAAGAGGACATCGTTCCCCAGTACCTCTCCTTCGGCGATTCCGCAGAAGCCCTGAAGGATGGCAAGATCGACGCCGCATTCGTAGTAGCAGGCGCTCCCACCCCGGCAGTTACCGACCTGTGCACCACCAAGGGTGCATACCTGGTATCCCTGGATGATGCAGCCATCGCAAAGCTGCAGGAGATCAACAGCGCCTATTCCAAGGCCGTGATCCCCGCCGGCACCTATGAAGGCATCGATACCGATTCCACCACCGTAGCCATCAAGGCCACCATCATCGCCAATGCAGATGTTTCCGAGGAAGATGCTTACACCATCGTATCCACCATCTTCGAAAATGCTGCCGATATCGCAGTTGCACATGCAAAGGGCGCTGAGCTGGATCTGGCTTATGCTTCCGAGTGCGGCCTGCCCTACCATGCCGGCGCTGCCAAGTACTTCGCCGAGAAGGGCATCACCGTTCAGGTTGCTGAATAAAATCAAAAGGTTTTCCGTTTGGGTCGCTGATCCATTGCCGGATCAGCAAAAGCCGAGCAAAGCAGCGGGACTACGGCGAGCAATCGCCCTAGTCCCTAGCTTTGTAGAGGAGCCGAAACAGCGGGAACAGCATACCCGCCGATTGGAGGTTAAGGAATGAAAGATATGGAGAAGAACCCGAAGGTCGTCGAGCCCATCGTAGAGATGGAAGACGCCGATGTGGGCACTGCTGCGGATGTTGAAGCGGTAATGCGCAAGTATGACCGCGAATCCAACACCCGTATCTGGACCGGAAAGCCGAAGATTGTGGTCAGCTGCATTCTGGCGGCCTTTTCCGTGTTCTGCATTTATGTAACCCTGTTTGCAAATGTGCTGGAGCAGGTGCGCCTCACCAGCTTCATGGGTCTGATCATCATCATGGGTTATCTTACCTATCCTGCCAAGAAGGGCAGCATGAAGGAAAACTATATTCCTTGGTATGATATCGTTTTGATGGTGCTGGGCGCCGCATGTTTCTTCTATTATTGCTTCAATGCCGATGCAATCCTGAACATGCGCCTGGCCATCAAGCTCAAGGACCCGCTCTACACCGTGATCGGCGTGGTGGGCATCCTGGTGCTTGCCGAGCTCTGCCGCCGCTGCGTGGGTCTGCCGATCCTGTTTGTGGCCGCGTTCTTCATTATTTATACCTTTGCATCGGGCAAAACCCTGCCCCGCGTGAGCTACGAGCTGTTCTTCGGTGACAACGGCATCCTGACCACCCCGGTCAGCGTCTGCTCGAAGTACATAGTGGTATTCATCATCTTCGGCGCCTTCCTTGAGAGAACCGGCGTTGCCGATTTCTTCATCAGCTTCGCAAACGCCATCTGCGGCTCCGCTTCCGGCGGCCCCGCCAAGGTTGCGGTTATCGCCAGCGCCCTGGAAGGCATGGTTTCCGGTTCTTCCGTAGGCAACACCGTTGGTTCCGGCTCCATCACCATCCCCATGATGAAGAAGCTGGGCTACAAGCCTGAATTCGCAGGCGCGGTTGAAGCTGCCGCTTCCACCGGCGGCCAGATCATGCCCCCCATCATGGGCGCCGCTGCCTTCCTGATGGCGGACTACCTGGGCGTGCCCTATTCCAACATCATTGTCCGCGCCATCCTGCCGGCAGTGCTGTATTTCATGGGCATCTTCATCGCCGTACATTTCGAAGCCAAGAAGCAGGGCCTGAAGGGCCTCAGCCGCGATCAGCTGCCCCGCATCAAGTCCCTCATCGCAGACAGCTACCTGCTGCTGCCGATGATCGTGCTGGTATATCTGGTTTGCTCCAACACCCGCACCATGCAGTTCTCCGCATCCGTCGCCATCCTGGTCGCCATCGTGATCGGCTTCATCAATAACTTCATGAAGCAGAAGCGCGCCGGCGGCGTGCATGGCAAGCAGCTGATGAAGGAAACCGGCAAGATGATCTTTGATTCCATGGAAGCCGGCGGACGCAGCAGCGTTTCCGTTGCGGTTGCCTGCGGCGTGGCCGGCATCATCTGCGGCTGCATCACCGTAACCGGCCTCGCTTCCAAGCTGATCAACTTCATCATCGGCATCTCCGGCGCTTCCAGCCTGCTGGCCCTGGTGCTCACCATGCTCTGCTGCATCGTGCTGGGCATGGGCGTTCCCACCACCGCGAACTACTGCATCATGGCTTCCACCTGCGCGCCGATCCTGATCAAGATGGGCATCAACCCCATCGCGGCCCACATGTTCGTGTTCTACTTCGGCATCGTTGCAGATATCACCCCGCCGGTGGCCCTGGCTGCCTATGCGGGCTCCGCAATTGCCAAGTCCAACCCGATGAAAACAGCGCTCACAGCCACACGATTGGCCATCGCAGCGTTCATCATTCCCTTCGTATTCGCTTACGACCCCAGCATGCTGTTCATCGATACCGTTTGGTATGACGTCGTGCTGATCACCATCACCTCCATCCTCGGCATGGTGGGCGTTGGTACCGCTCTGAGCGCATACTTCATCACCGATATGAACATCGTCGAGCGCTTGCTCGCAATCGTCGGCGGCATCCTCTGCATCATCCCCGGCCTTGCAACCGACCTGGCTGGCATCGCCATCCTGGCAGTGATCGTGGTATTCCAGGTAATGAAGAAAAAGAAGCATGCCGCTGCTGCTTAAGGGACGCCGTCCCTTAAGAATCCCTGCTGGGGCTTTGCCCCAGACCCCACCAGAGGACGCTGTCCTCTGAACTCCTGCCAAAGGGAATGATTCCCTTTGGAAACCCCGGTATAAAAGGCACGCGTTGCGTGCCTTTTAATTATATTGAATAAAAACAAGGGCTTATCCTTGAACAGTATCTGTTCTAATCGAAAAAGAATTGTAGGGCGGAATGCCACATCCCGCCGCCAAATCCTTTTCACAAATCGTGCCGCCTTCCGGCACGATTTGTTTTGCTGAGGGGTCCAGGGGAAATCATTTCCCCTGGCAGGGGGGGGACAGAGTCCCCCACGAAGGGGTTCTTAGGGGACTCCGTCCCCTAAGCCCCTTGATTTTTTACGCCAAATCCTGTATGATAATCTTGGATTATAAGGGAAGGAATATCCTTTTCCATTTCGATATATGGGAGGAACAAACGTGTCGAACTACGACCAGAGCAAAATTCGCAATTTCAGCATCATCGCGCACATTGACCACGGCAAGAGCACGCTGGCGGACCGCATCCTTGAAAAGACGGGCGCCATGCAGAAGCGCGAGATGACCGAGCAGGTGCTCGACAGCATGGATCTCGAGCGCGAGCGCGGCATCACCATCAAATCCAAGGCGGTGCGCATGAATTACACCGCCAAGGACGGCCAGACCTACGAGCTGAACCTGATCGATACTCCCGGCCATGTGGACTTCACCTACGAAGTATCCCGCGCGCTGGCGGCCTGCGAGGGCGCGATCCTCGTGGTGGACGCATCCCAGGGCATCGAGGCGCAGACCCTGGCCAATGTATATCTCGCGCTGGATCATGACCTGGAGATCCTGCCGGTAATCAACAAGATCGACCTGCCCAGCGCCCAGCCGGACGTGGTAAAGCAGGAGATCGAGGATGAAATCGGCCTGGATACCGAGGGCTGCCCGCTGATTTCCGCCAAGCAGGGCATCGGCATCGAGGATGTGCTGGAGGCGGTGGTGGAGAAGATTCCCTCGCCCGAGGATGATCCGGACGCCCCGCTGCAGGCGCTGATCTTCGATTCCTACTATGACAACTATCGCGGCGCCATCTCCTCCGTGCGCGTGAAGAGCGGCAGCGTGAAGGTGGGCGACCGCATCCGCATGATGGCGGGCAAGTGCGAGTTTGACGTCACCGAGGTGGGCTCCTACCGCCCGCTGGGCTATGCGCCGAAGGATGCGCTGCGGGCCGGCGAGGTGGGCTATATCGCCGCCTCCATCAAGGATATCGCCGATGTGCATGTGGGCGATACCATCACCCTCGCGGAAAATCCCGCCGCCGAGCCGCTGCCGGGCTATAAGCCGGTGCTGCCCATGGTGTACTGCGGCATCTATCCCGCCGACGGTGCAGATTATGAATCCCTGCGCGACGCCCTCGAGCGCCTGCGCCTGAACGACGCCGCCCTCTCCTACGAGCCGGAGACCTCCGTGGCCCTGGGCTATGGCTTCCGCTGCGGCTTCCTGGGCCTGCTGCACATGGAAATCATCCAGCAGCGGCTGGAGCGCGAGTTTGATCTCGACCTCGTCACTACCGCGCCCAGCGTCGTTTACAAGGTAAACAAGACCGACGGCACCCAGGTGATGATCGATAACCCCACCAACCTGCCCTCCGTGCAGGAAATTGAATCCATGGAGGAGCCCTTCGTGGATGCGTCCGTGATCACCCCCCAGGATTTCGTGGGCGCGATCATGGAGCTCTGCCAGGATAAGCGCGGCATCTTCCGCGATATGAAGTACATCGAGGGCGGCCGCGTGATGCTGAGCTACGATATGCCGCTGAATGAAGTGATCTACGATTTCTTCGACCAGCTCAAATCCCGCACCCGCGGCTATGCATCCTTTGACTATGAGCTCAAGGGCTACGTCAAGAGTGATCTTGTGAAGCTGGACATGCTGCTCAACGGCGACCAGTGCGACGCCCTCTCCATCATCGTGCACCGCGACCGCGCCTATCCGAGAGGACGCTCCATCGCCGAGAAGCTCAAGGAAGCCATTCCGCGGCAGATGTTTGAAATTCCGATCCAGGCGGCCATCGGCGGCAAGGTAATCGCCCGCGAGACCGTAAAGGCCCTGCGCAAGGATGTACTTGCCAAGTGCTACGGCGGCGACATCACTCGAAAGAAGTAGCTGCTTGAAAAGCAGAAGGAAGGCAAGAAGCGCATGCGCCAGGTGGGTACGGTAGCCGTGCCGAGCGAGGCATTCATGGCCGTCCTGAAAATGGATTAATTGGAGCAAGCGCTGATTACTCGATGGCAGTGTCAGGCTTGTCTGATACAGCATCTGCTTCCTGCAGAAAGCTTGACTTAGCGCCACTAAGCCTGCGCTTTCTGCAGTTGCATCTGCCGCATCATACTGTGCCTGCCATACCATCTCGTCAATCATCGATTGCTCTGACGGCATCTTTTCCGCCATCTGCTTCATGAAGGGAGATCCCATGCAACCCCTTGCAATCTACATCCACGTCCCCTTCTGCGTGCGCAAGTGCGCATACTGCGATTTTGCATCCTTTTCCGGAAGGCAGGATGTGTGGAAGAATTATTTTGAAGTCCTGTTGGGCGAAATCGACGCCTGGGGAGAAGAACTGCGCACGCGAGTAGTGCGCAGCGTCTTTTTCGGGGGCGGCACGCCGAGCCTTGTGCCTGCGGAGTATATTTCCGCCGCGCTGAACAGGCTCCGCAGCCATGCCGCGCTCTCCCCGGACTGCGAAATCACCATCGAGGCCAATCCCGGCACGCTCACTTCGGAGAAGCTGCGCATCTACCGGGAGGCCGGGGTGAACCGCATCTCCATCGGCGTGCAGAGCTTTGATGGGGAACTCTTAAAGAGCCTTGGAAGAATCCATTCCCCCGAAGAAGCCGAACAGGCGGTGCGCATGGCCTGGGAAGCCGGGTTTGAAAACATCAGCATCGACCTGATGTACGCCCTGCCGGGGCAGAACATGGCAAAGTGGCTGGAAACGCTGAAAAGGGCCGTATCCCTGCCGGTTCAGCACATCTCGGCTTACTCCCTGATCGTGGAGGAGGGCACGGAGATGGCGCGGCGGGTGGAATCCGGGGAAGTTTCCGTTCCCGACGATGACAGCGTGAACGAAATGCAGCGCATGGCCGTGGATTTCCTCGGCAAAAGCGGCTTTGCCCGCTATGAAATCTCGAATTATGCCCGCCCGGGCTGCGAATCCCGCCACAACATCACCTATTGGCAGGTGGGGGAATACCTGGGCCTCGGCAGCGCGGCGCATTCGCTTCTGAACAACGATCGCTTCGCCAACCCGCCGGAATTGGAGAGCTATCTCGCGGGGCAGCGGATGCTGGGCCGGGAGGCGCGGAGCCTTTCCGACCAAAAGGAAGAGCACATCATGCTGGAAACCCGCATGCTGCGCGGGCTGGATCTGAATGGATGGCGGGAAAAATTCGGCGAGGATTTCTGCGCAGCGCGCGCAGCTGCGATCCGAAAATTGGAAAATTATGGCCTGATTGAAATGGAAAATGGCTTCCTGCGGCTCACTGCCATGGGGCTGGAGCTGCAGGACAGCGTGGTTTTGGAATTGCTGGAGGATTAAAATGGCAAGAAATACCGATCTTTCCCTGCGGAACCAGTTGATTTACCAGGTTTATGTGCGCAACCATACTCCGGAGGGTACCTTCCGGGCGCTGGAAAGCGACCTGCCCCGGATTCGCGCGCTGGGCACGGATATCATTTACCTGATGCCCATCCATCCCATCGGCGTGGAGGGGAAGAAGGGCAGCCTCGGCTGCCCCTACGCCAACCGGGATTACCGAACTGTGAACCCCGCCTACGGCACGATGGAGGATTTCATCCATCTGGTGGATGAAATCCATGAAAACGGCATGAAGTGCATCATCGATGTGGTGTACAACCACACCTCCCCGGATTCCACCCTGCGCCATGAACACCCGGAATTCTTCTACCACGCCCCGGACGGCAGCTTCGGCAACCGCTTCGGCGACTGGGCGGATGTGATCGATTTGGATTACGGAAACCGCGTCCTCTGGGATTACCAGATTGAGAGCCTGAAAATGTGGGCGAAGATCGTGGACGGCTTCCGCTGCGATGTGGCCTCGCTGGTGCCGCTGGCTTTCTGGATCGAAGCGCGCAAGGCCTGCGCTGCAGTGAAGGAAAACCTGGTCTGGCTGGCGGAGACCGTGCACAAGAGCTTCCAGTGCGCCGCCCGCCGGGAAGGCATGGATGCGATTTATTCCGATGCGGAGGGCTACGAGGCCTTCGATATCGAATATGGCTATGATATCCGGGAACTGCTGGATGATTACTGGGCGGGCAAGCGTCCCCTGCATGAGTGGGTGGAGGCGCTGAACAGCCAGGAATGCGGCTATCCGAAGAATTATATCAAGCTGCGCTGCCTGGAAAACCATGACCAGCCGAGGATTGCGGGCAGGATTTCCGATCCCGCGGCTCTCTCCAACTGGCATGCCATGATGTTCATGCTCAAGGGCACGCCGATGATCTATTCCGGCGAGGAATTCTGCGACGCCAACCAGCCCAGCCTCTTCGATATCGATCCGGTGAACTGGAATGGCCGGGATATCTCCGATGAAATCCGCCGCCTGGCAGCGCTCAAGAAGTGGATGCCGGAGGACGGCTGGTTCCATGCGGAAGCGGACGATGCGCAGGATGCGATGATCGTGCATGTGGGCGATCGTGAACGGGAATTCATCGGTATTTTCAGCCTGAAGGGCGGGCCCGTGAAGCTGAAGCTGGAAGCGCCGGACGGCAGCTATACCGATCTCATCTCCAGCGCCGTTATGGAAATAAAGGACGGCGAAATCGAAACCGCCGGCCCCGTGGTGCTGAAGGTAAAGTAAGGGGATGATGGCAGGGACGCTGTCCCTGCACCCCTGCCAAAGGGACAGTGTCCCTTTGGAAACCCCACAAAAACAAATCGTGCCGGAAAGCGGCACGATTTGTAAGAAAACATATCTTTATCATTCAAAAAACGATCCCGCTCCGGGATCGTTTTTTATGCAGGGGAGCAGGGGGACGCCGTCCCCCTGTGTATCTCCCATTCGTCACTTTCCATTGTAATCGCCGTATTCGATGATGCGGTTGGTGATCTCCCGCAGCAGGCCCATCTGGGATTCGGAAATCTGGGGCGCGCTGTCCAGCAGGTCGCTCTCCAGGGAATCCTGCAGCAGGATATTGGGGGAGACGCGCAGGGCATTTGCCAGCTTCACCACGGTATCGAGGCTTGCCTTGCGGGTGCCGCGCTCAATGTGGCCGAGGAAAGAGATGCTGATATCCGCCTTCTCCGCCAGTTTCTCCTGGGTGAGCTGAGCCAAGATGCGCTGCTGCCGTACACGCTTGCCGAAATTCTGATACATCATGATGATTCCTCCCTAAAGCAGGCGCGATTCATCCGAAATCACCGCTTACTATATAAAACTAGTTTAGCCAATTTTACGCTTTTGAGGAATTGATCATTAGAAGCATATGTTTCTGATAGCATTATTATTCATTTTTTTTGTGGGTTGGTTGCCAGTATCAGCGGCAAATGATATACTGGAGTATAATTCATCTAAAGTGGGATAGTGCAGTGAAAAGAAAAGGGTATGCTGCCGTGAGGCACAAATGGCTGTGGATATGGCTGATTCAGTTTGCCTCCATGCTGGCATTTTCGATGCTTGTATCGCTGAGCCTGTGGCTGGGCGGCTTTGTGCACGGCGCGTGCATGTGGGTGCTTGCGCCCGCAGCGGGCCTCATTTCCGCATGCCTTGCCACCCAAAAGGGCCTTTTGAACTATGCGGCATGGATTGCGCCGCCGCTGATGCTGCTGGCGGGCTACTGGATCATCTGGGGCTATCCTGCCACCCCGGGCCCGGTGCTGCTGGATGCATTTGTTTCATTGGTCGGAGCGGCAGCCGGGGAAGTGCTTAAACGCAGGCGCTGATTCATTCGCCGGAGGCATGGCGCCGCCCTTTGCTGAGGAACCATCTCAATTCATCATCGCTTACACAAGCGCCAGAAGGAGGGGAACTATGGAAAAAGACCTGATTCTCACCTGTGACGCCGGCACGACCGGCTGCAAATGTACGGTATTCAATACCAAGGGAGAGGCGCTTTGCTCCGTGCGCCGGGATTACCCCACCATGTATCCCCGGCCGAACTGGGCGGAGCAGGACCCGGAGCGCATCCTGGGCGCGGTATATGATGGCATAAGGGAGCTGCTTCTGCAGGTGAGCCCCCAGCGCATCGCCTGCGTGGGCCTGAGCGGATCGATGAACGGCTGCATCCCGGTGGATGAGGAGGGCAACGCCCTGCATCCCAACATCATCCATTCCGACAGCCGCACCGAGCGCCAGGTGGAGGAGATCGGCAGGGTGATCAACAAGTATCATTTTTATACCCTCACCGGCAACCGCCTCGATACCCATTATACCCTGCCGAAGATACTCTGGTTCAAGGAGAAGCTGCCGGATGTGTACAGCCGCGCCCGCTGGTTCATGAACATCAAGGATTATATCTATGCCCACATGACCGGCCGCATCGGCTACACCGATTATTCCGACGCCAGCCTCACCACGGCGCTGGATATCAACAACAAATGCTGGGCGGGCGACCTGCTGAAAGATTTGAACATCGATGCCGATCGCATGCCCAAGATCATCCCCGGCCACGATATCCGGGGCAAGATCACCCGCAAGGTTTATTACCGCACCGGCCTGATCACCGGCACCCCGGTGGCCATCGGCGGCGGCAGCGGCTGCTGCACGGCCAGGGGCGCGGGCATCGTGAGCCCCGGCAGCGCCTACACCTACATCGGCTCCAGCGCATGGGTCTCCCAGATACAGGATCATCCCGTGCTGGACCCGAAGGCCCGCATCTTCAATTACCTGGATTCCGATGGCAGGGCCTGCCATGTCATCGGCAATGTGCAGACCGGCGCTGCGGCCTTCGACTGGGCCCTCAAAAACCTGATGGGCACCCAGGAGGGCAGCATGGAAATTTCCCGGGTGGAAAACATGGCCCGGCAGGTGGCTCCCGGCGCGGAAGGCGTGCTTTTCCTTCCCACATTGATGGGCAGCCGCACGCCCTACTGGGACCCCAACACCCGCGGCGTGCTGATGGGCTTCACCCTCTACCACGACCGCCGGCACATCGCCCGGGCGATCTACGAGGGCATTGCCTTCGCCCTCAACAGCTGCGCCCAGATCATCTCCGAATATGGCACGCCCATCCAGAGCATGATGTTCTCCGGCGGCGGCGCGCGCAGCGGCCTCTGGCCGGATATCCTGGCAGCGGTGCTGGGCATGGATATCAAGGTGCACAAGGCCCCCGGTGAATGCACTTCCCTGGGCGCGGCCATGCTGGCGGGCGTGGGCGCGGGCATCTTTTCCAATTATGAGGAGGCGGCTTCCGTGGTGAAGACCCGCTCCTCCCACACCGTGAACCCCGCGTGGAGCAAGGCATATGCCGAGAGCTACGCGGTCTACCGGGATATCTATGAGCATGTACACGATCTGAACGACCGGATTGCAAAGTTCGGCGCGGGAGTTTGATATGGTGCAGACCGATTATGAAGCCCTGGAGCGCTACCTGAACCGCATCCGCCCGGTATATTTCCAGCTCTTTAACCTCGCCCACGCCGTGACCGGCAATTGCGAATCCGCAGAGTACGCGCTGCAGTGCGCCATGCTGGAGTGCTGGAGTGCGGATGAAGATGCTGCCGCTGGCCACGGCTTCCGGGAAGCGCTGCGCAGGGCGGCGATCCGCGCGGCACTGAAATGCAGCGGTGGGGAATACGACTGGGCCGGCCTTCCCGAGCCCGATGGGGAAGGGGAGGAGCTGCGGCGCATGATTGCCCAGGAACCTGCCGAGCTGCAGCGCGTGCTGGCGCTCTGGGGCGGCTGCCGGCTTTCCCCCGGGAAGATTGCGAAGCTCTGCGATACGGACGCCCGGCGGGTGAAGGCCCTGCTCAGGCGCTTTGAATTGAAGGTAAAGCGGAAGCTTCCGGCTCCGGGAAGAACCGACCGCCGTATCGGCCGCGCCGTGCGCGCCAGCCTGGCTGCGCCCAGCGGAAATGAGCCGGATATGGGCAGCGTGTTCCGCAGCTTCCAGGCGGACGCCGCCGGAAAACTGCGCCCCAGCCGCCTGCCTGCGCGGGTGCTGAAAATCGTGGTTTCCGCGGTGCTGGCGATCCTCTGCATTGCGGCCTTCTGGTTTGCCGCGGTGCTCCTGCAGCCGCCGGTGCTGGAGGAGCCCGTGGAGACCGGGCAGAATATATCTATGCAAAAATGACCTCCTTCCGGGGCCATTTTTTTGAAAGGAGAATGCAGAATGCGCCGCAGGTACGGAAAACTGAAGTTCCGGGCTTTTCTGCCCGTATGGCTGGGTATGATGGTGATGCTGTATCTGCTGGCAGGCTCCGTAGTCCTGCGTCGGCCCCTGTTTTCTGTGTTTCATATACTGATACTTGGCTGGCTTCTGCTCATGATACTTCTGCCCTTCTGTGAAAGATTTTCCATCGAAAGGGACAGGATCATCACAAAAAAAGGCAGGCGTGAGGAGAACATCGCCCTGCCGGAGGAGCTTCTGCTGGTGCTCTCGCGGGCGTCGATTCCTGTGCGAATCCGGGGAAGAGGTTACTTCCTGAAGCAGAGTCTTTCGCTCAGCCTGCTGGAATCCATGGAGCCGGGCGAATTCCTGGAAAGGCTGCATGGGAAAAGGCGCATCCGCTATACGAATGAAACCCTGGAAGAACAGTTCCGCTACCATTGGATTTACAGCTTCGTTTTGGATATGGAAGCACTGAGGGAACTGACCGCAGGAAGAAAATGCCGCATGATCGTGCCGGAAAGCCTGCGCGGCAGCCTGGACCTGAAGGGACTGGATGCGGAAATATTCATCGATAAAGCTTATTGATATCCCCTGTTCGATTCCCTTGCTTGACGTTTCCGTCATTTTTCGCTATAATACTATCAGCACATTAAAGCGTGAAAGCTGGGTGAAAGAGATGTTTGAATCCAAGTTGAAGAGCGATCGGGTGGACTTGCTGGCGAAGGCCTTCCTTGCACTGGAGAGCGAGGAGGATTGCTACCGCCTGTTTGAGGATCTGTTCACCATCCGGGAGGTTCAGGATCTCTCCTCCCGCATGGAAATCGCTATGATGCTGCGCGATAAGGAAACCTACAATGTAATCGTGGAAAAAACGGGGGCCTCCACCGCCACCATCGGCCGCGTGAACCGCGCGCTGAATTACGGTGCGGATGGCTATGCCCGCGTAATGGATAAAATCTGCAAAAAGGATTGAACCAATGAATTATCTGGATAAACTCAACCCCGAGCAGCGCGCCGCCGTCGAGCAGACGGAGGGGCCGCTGCTTGTTTTGGCGGGTGCGGGCAGCGGAAAGACCCGCGTGCTCACCTGCCGCGTGGCCCATCTGATCGATAAGGGCGTGGCGCCCTGGAAGATCCTGGCCATCACCTTCACCAACAAGGCCGCCCGGGAGATGGTGGACCGCGTGGATTCCCTCGTGGGCGAAATGGGCAAGGATGTGTGGGTTTCCACCTTCCATTCCTGCTGCGCGCGCATATTGCGCCGGGATATTGAAAAACTGGGTTATAAGCGCGAATTTGCCATCTATGATGAGGATGACCGCATGCAGGTGATCAAGAAGGTGGCAAAATCCCTGGAACTGAACGACAAGGAATTCCCCCCGAAGGCCATCAAGGCGGCGATTTCCGATGCCAAGAACCGCATGCTCACGCCACGGGAATGGCTGAAGGATGAGGGGGATAACTTCCGCAACCGCAAAATCTGCGAGGCATATGAAAAGTACGAGGCGGAACTGCGCGGCAACAACGCCCTGGATTTTGATGATCTGCTGATCAAAACCCTGGTGCTCCTCTCCGAGCATCCGCCGGTACTGCAGTATTACCAGGATAAGTTTGATTATGTCCTCGTGGATGAATACCAGGATACCAACATCGCGCAGTACCAGTTTGTGCGCCTGATGACGGGCAACAAGCGCAACCTCTGCGTGGTGGGCGATGATGACCAGTCCATCTACGGCTGGCGCGGCGCGGATATCCGCAATATCCTGGAATTTGAAAAGGACTTTCCGGACTGCAGGGTGATCAAGCTGGAGCGCAACTACCGCTCCACCGGCAATATCCTTGACGCCGCCAACCAGGTGATCGCCCACAATTCCGGCCGCAAGGAAAAGGCGCTCTGGACCGAGAGCGATTCCGGCGATAAGGTGGGCCTCTACCATGCCATGGATGAGCGGGACGAGGCGGCCTTCACCGCCCTCATGTCCAAGAAGCTCATGGGCCAGGGAACCCGCCCCGGCGAGATTGCCGTGCTCTACCGCACCAATGCCCAGAGCCGTGTCATTGAAGAAGCCTTCGTGCGCGCCGGCGTGCCCAGCCGCATCTACGGCGGCCAGAGGTTCTATGACCGCAAGGAAGTAAAGGATCTGATCGCCTACATGCGCGCGCTGGTGAACCCGGACGACGATGTTTCCGTGCGCCGCATCATCAATGAACCCAAGCGCGGCATCGGCGATACCACCGTGGACAAGCTGGCGGCCTACGCCGATGGAAGCGGCCTTTCGCTGATGGCGGCCGTGCTGGACTGCGAAGGCTCCGGCCTCGGCGGCTCGACCATCAACAAGGTGAAGGGCTTTGCCGAGCTCATGCTCTCCCTCACCGAGGATATGTATACCCTGCCCATGACCGAATTCACTGCTGCCCTCATCGAAAAGACGGGCTATGTGCGCGCCCTCGAGGAGAGCAGGACGGAGGAAAACCTCTCCCGCATCGAAAACATCCGCGAGCTCGAAGGCGCGGTGAGCGAATACCAGGCTGCCAATCCCGAGGGAAGCCTCTCTGATTTCCTCGAAAACGTGGCCCTGATCACCGATGTGGATAACCTGAACCAGACCAGCGGCGCGGTCACGCTGATGACCCTGCACTCCGCCAAGGGCCTTGAATTTGATGCGGTGTTCCTCGTGGGCATGGAGGAGGGCGTGTTCCCCCTCACCCGCGCTACCTTTGATGACACCGCCCTCGAGGAGGAGCGCCGCCTGGCCTATGTGGGCATCACCCGCGCCAAGAAGCGCCTCTTTTTGAGCCATGCCCATACCCGCATGCTCTACAACGCCCGCAATGCCAACCAGCTCTCCCGCTTCGTGAGCGAAATTCCCCGGCGGCTGATCCAGGATGGCGCCGTGCGCTCCCAGACCCGCATGCCCATGCCCAGCCCCCGCAGCTCCACGCCGGGCTTCACGGCATGGAAGCAACAGCCGCAGAGCGCGCCTAAGCCCGCCTTCGGCATCCAGGGCGTGCAGAAGGGCGTCGCCGGAATATCCCAGCAGCCCTCCCAGAAGGCGCTCAAGCTCTTCAAGGAGGGCGACCGGGTGATCCACGCGGTGTTCGGCCGCGGCAATGTCACCCGCCTCGAGGGCGAGGGAAGCTCCCAGAAGGTGTGCGTGAAGTTTGATACCGGCGCGGAGAAGCGCTTCTCGGCAAACATCGCGCCGCTCAGGAAAATTGACTGATTTGGAGGAAAGCCTATGGACCGCATGCGCTTCCTTGTGGACAGGCTGAATGAAACGGCCTACCAGTATTACACGCTGGACAATCCTTCCATCTCCGATAAGGAATGGGATGCGATGTACGACGAGCTGGTGAAGCTGGAGAAGGAGACGGGCGCTCGCCTTCCCGATTCCCCCACCCGGCGCGTCGGCGGAGAAGTGCTCTCCGGCTTTGAACCCCACACCCACCTCGCCCGGCTCTGGAGCATGGGCAAGGCCCAGAGCATCGAAGCCCTGCGGGACTGGGCAAACCGCGCGGAAAAGCTGCGCCTCGAGGCGGGCCTGCAGCCGCTGAAGTATGTGGTGGAGCACAAATTTGATGGCCTCACCGTGAACCTTACCTATGAAAACGGCAGCCTGATCGGCGCGGCCACCCGGGGAAACGGCGTGACCGGCGAGGAAATCCTGCCGCAGGTGCTCACCATACGCTCCATCCCCCTGAAAATTCCCTTCGAGGGCAGGATGGAGGTGCACGGCGAGGCTTTCATGAAGCTCTCCGTGCTGGAAAAATACAATGAAACTGCCAAGGAGCCGCTGAAAAACCCCCGCAACGCCGCCGCCGGCGCGCTGCGCAACCTCGATCCGGCGGTTACGGCCTCCCGAAACCTCTCCGCCTGCTTCTATGATGTGGGCTACATCGAGGGCCGCAGTTTTGCCGACCAGAAGGAAATGCTGGATTTCCTCGCGGAAAACCGCTTCCCGGTGTCCGGCTGCGAGGTGTACGCCGATACGCTGGACAAGGCCATCGAGGCCGTGCGCCAGGTGGAAAATTCCCGCGCGGAGCTGGACTATATGATCGATGGCGCGGTGATCAAGATCACCGATTTCGCCGCCCGGGATGCGCTGGGCTACACGGATAAATTCCCGCGCTGGGCGGTTGCCTACAAGTTTGAGGCGGAGGAGATGACCTCCACCCTCGAGGACGTCACCTGGCAGATCGGCCGCACCGGCAAGCTCACGCCGCTGGCCCATGTATCCCCGGTGGAGCTGGCGGGCGCGACTGTCAAGCGCGCCACCCTCAACAACTGGCAGGATATCCAGCGCAAGCGGGTGAAAATCGGAGCTAAGGTGTGGATTCGCCGCTCCAACGAGGTGATCCCGGAAATCATGGGCCGGGTGGATGAATATGTGGAGGGCGAGCGGGATGTGGTGAAGCCGGAGTGCTGCCCGGCCTGCGGTTCTGCCCTGGTGGAGCGCGGCGCGCACCTCTTCTGCCCGAACCGGGATGGCTGCAAGCCCCAGATCACCATGCGCATCAGCCACTACGCCAGCCGGGACGCCATGGATATCGATACCTTCTCGGAAAAAACCGCCGCCCAGCTGATCGGCGCGGGGCTTCTGCAGGAGGCGGACCAGCTGTACAGGCTGACGAAAGAGCAGCTCTGCGGCCTGGAGCGCTTCGGCGAAAAGAAGGCGGAAAACCTCTTGAAGGCCATTGAAAAGAGCAAAAAATGCTCCCTCGCGTCCTTTATCTATGCCATCGGCATTCCCAACATCGGCACCAAAACCGCCCGGGACCTGGCCCAGCGCTATCCCAGCATCGACGCCCTGCGCAACGCTCCCCGGGAGGAGCTCGTCCAGATGGATGAAATCGGCGAGATCGTGGCCGATTCCATCGCGGGCTTCTTCGAGGATGCGGGAAACCTGCGCCTGGTTGCGGCGCTGCTGGCGGCGGGCGTGAATCCCGAGGCCCCGAAGCAGGCGGCCGCAGGCGGCGCCTTCGAGGGCATGACCGTGGTGGTCACCGGCACGCTGGAATCCTTCTCCCGCGCTGAAGCCGAGGAAGCCGTGCGCAATGCGGGCGGCAAGGCGGCGGGCTCGGTTTCGAAGAAGACCAGCCTCGTGGTCGCAGGCGAAAACGCGGGCAGCAAGCTGGCCAAGGCCCAGAGCCTGGGCGTGAAGGTGATCGGCGAGGCGGAGTTTAAGGCCATGCTGGCCTCCGCCCCGGCAGCGCAGCAGGAAGAAGAGGCGGCGCAGGAAATCCCGGAAGCGCAGCAGATGGATATGTTCGGCACGCTGGGAATTTCTGAAACCATGTAAATTTCTGAAAACCAGTGAAAAATGCCGTGGTTTGTGCTATAATGAGAAATGGATGACTATATGATGGGGATTGTCCCCATCGTGCGAAAATACGGAGGATGAACCCAATGCTTAGCATGACCGGCTATGGCCGCGCGATGCGGGAGACGGATGGCCGCCAGCTCACCATCGAGCTCAAGAGCGTGAACCACCGCTTCCTCGATCTGGCGTTCCGGATGCCGAGAAATTTGATGTTCCTGGAGGACGACGCCCGCAAGCTGATTTCTTCCAGGCTCGCCCGCGGACATGTGGACGTATTCATGACCTATCGCAACATGCGCTCGGACGCCCGCGTGGTCAATGTGGACCGCGCCCTGTTTGACGCCTATGCCGGCGCGCTGGAGGGGCTTTCCGATTCCGGCGTGCGGGATGACAGGAGCCTGATGAGCATCGCGCGGCTGCCGGATGTGCTGGTGGTCACCGAAGCGGAGGAGGACCAGGAGGCTCTGCGCAGCCTGCTGAAAGAAACCCTTTCCGCAGCGCTGGATGGCCTTGTCGCCATGCGCGAGCGCGAGGGCGGCGAGATGAAGAAGGACCTCGCCTTCCGGGCTTGCCGCATCGAGGAGATGACCGGCAGGATCGAGGAGCGCTATCCCCAGACGGTTGCGGAATATACCGCGCGTCTCAGGGCCGGCATCGAGGAATTGATCGGCCAGAACGTGGATGAAGCCCGGCTGCTTACCGAGGTGGCCGTCATGGCGGACCGCTCGGCCATCGCCGAGGAAACCGTGCGCCTGCGCGCCCATATCGCCCAGCTTCGGGAATGCCTGGAGCAGGCGGAACCCGTGGGCCGCCGCATCGATTTCCTTGTGCAGGAGCTCAACCGGGAGGTAAACACCATTTCCTCCAAATCCCAGGATGTGCCCATCACCCAGCTGGCGGTGAGCATGAAGGCGGAGATCGAAAAGCTGCGCGAACAGCTGCAGAATATCGAATAATCCAAAGGAACACTGCAAACCTATTTCAATCGTTGCGCACTTTATGGTGCGGCAAAAATCTGAGGGGAAGCAGTGAAGGGGGATGAATCCTCCTTCACCAATACATAAGATATTGAGAGGCAGGGATTTTCATATGGCGAAACGTGGAATGCTGTTTGTCATTTCGGGCCCCGCTGGCGCGGGCAAATCCGAGATCGTGAAGACCGTACTCAAAAAGCACCCGGACGTGAAGCTGTCCGTGTCCTGCACGACCCGTGCGCCCCGGCCGGGCGAAATCGATGGCGTGCACTACCACTTTGTTTCCGACGAGCGCTTCGATGAGCTGGTTTCCCAGGATGCATTCTACGAGTGGGCGCATGTGCACCAGAACCGCTACGGCACCCTCAAGAGCGTGGTGCAGGAGCAGCTGGATATGGGCAGCGACCTGATTCTGGAGATTGATGTGCAGGGCTGCCTGCAGGTGCTCCAGCAGGACAAGGAGGCCGTGGGCATCTTCGTGAGCCCGCCGAGCCGTGAAAACCTGGAAAAGCGGCTGCGCAACCGCGGCACCGAGAGCGAGGAATCCATCCGCGTGCGCCTGAACAACGTGGCTGGAGAGGTTTCCACCGCCTATAAATATGATTATGTGATCATCCACCAGGATTGGAGCGTGGAGCCCAACGCCCTGGAGATCGCCGCCGACGAAGTTTATTCCATCATTACCGCCAAGAGATGCGAGGAGAGCTACCGCGCTGATTTCCTCGATGCTCTGATGAGCCAGCTCAAGGCGTAAGCCATTATAAAACAGGAGGAATTTGTCCTATGATGACCGAACCGCCCATTGGCGAACTGCTCAAGAAGGTTGATTGCCGCTATACGCTGGCTGTTGAGGCGTCCAAGCGCGCCCGCGAACTGATCGGCGGCAGCCTGCCCCTGATCGATACCAAGGACAGCAATCCGCTCTCCATCGCCATCGAGGAGATCAATCGCGGCCTGATTTCTTATTCCCGTGATGACGCCGGCGAGGACGAAGAGAACTGAACCGTACGCTGCAACAGCATATAATTGATATCGCGAAAACCCGATTTTCTTGAAAGAGAGCATCGGTTTTCGCTTGTTGTGTTGATGAAAAGGGGGATTTGAACCATGCTGCAGGGCAAGAAGATCGTCGTCGGCGTTACCGGCGGAATCGCGGCTTACAAGGCCTGCGATCTGGTGAGCCGGCTGAAAAAGCGCGGCGCGCAGGTGCGCGTGGTGCTCACGGAGCATGCCTGCCAGTTTGTGCCGCCGCTCACCTTTGAAACCCTCAGCGGCAATCCCGCCTATACCGATTCCTTCGATCGCAAGTATGAAATCGGCCATGTTTCCCTGGCGAAGTGGGCGGATCTGTTCATCGTAGCCCCCGC
>JAFUPT010000149.1 GCA_017481065.1 Clostridia bacterium
ACCGGCTGTCTCGCCCAGCGCTATGGCGACGCCCTGGCGGCGGAGATGCCCGAGGTGGACGGCTTCATGGGCGTGGCGGATTATTCCCGCCTGTATGAAATGCTGGATGAGTCCATGGGCGGCGACCGCCCGATGTACATGCAGGATGGCCCGCGCTTCTTTGATTGCGGCCGCGTGCTTACCACGGCGCCCTTCTCGGCATATGTGAAGATCAGCGATGGCTGCGATAACCGCTGCACCTACTGCGCAATTCCGCTGATTCGCGGCGGCTATGCTTCCCGCCCGTTTGAGGACATTGTGGCGGAATGCGAAAAGCTGGCGAAGCAGGGCGTGACGGAGCTGACGCTGATTGCCCAGGACACCAGCCGCTACGGCTGCGACTTCGGCGACGGCCATTACCAGCTGCCGGAGCTGCTGCAGGCGGTGAGCAAGATTGACGGCGTTCATTGGGTGCGCGTGCTCTACTGCTATCCGGACAGCACGGAGGACCGGCTGCTGGATGAAATTGCCAACAATCCGAAGGTCGCTCCCTACCTGGACCTGCCGCTGCAGCACATCAACGATAAAATGCTGAAGAAGATGAACCGCCGCGGCAGCAGCGAATGGATCAAGAGCCGCATTGCCGAATGCAAGAAGCGGGGCATCACCCTGCGCACCACGATGATCGTGGGCTTCCCCGGCGAGACGGACGAGCAGTTTGAGGAGCTGTGCCAGTTCATCAAGGAAGCGCAGTTTGACCGGCTCGGCGCGTTTACCTACTCCCCGGAGGAGGGCACCGCCGCCGCCATCATGCCGGATCAGATCGACGAGGATGAAAAGTATGATCGCCTCGACCAGCTGATGATGCTGCAGCAGGCCGTTTCCATGGAGCTGATGGAGAAGCGCATCGGCACGGAATGCGAAGTGCTGGTGGAGGGGCAGGACGAGGACGGCTGGTATGGCCGGTCCATCCTGGAAGCCCCGGAATCCGACGGCTGCATCCACCTGGTTTCCAGGCGGGAGCTGGTTCCCGGCGAATATGTTATGGCGCGCATCACCGGCGCCGACGCCTATGATCTCACTGCGGAGGTGCTTTAAATGAATCTGCCGAATAAACTTACCATGCTGCGCATCTGCATGATCCCCGTTTTCGTGATCTTTGCGCTGATCCAGCAGCAGTGGGCGCAGTATGTTGCCCTGCTGATCTATATCCTGGCCTGCCTTACCGACCTGCTGGACGGCAAGATTGCCCGGAAGAACAACCTCGTGACCGATTTCGGCAAGTTTGCCGATCCCATCGCCGATAAGCTGCTGGTGATGGCCGCGCTGGTGGTGCTGGTGGAATCCGGCCGCATGCCCGGCTGGGTGTGCATCGTGATGCTCGCCCGCGAATTCATCATCTCCGGTTTCCGCCTCGTGGCCGCAGGCGGCGGCAAGGTGATCGCCGCCGGCAAGCTCGGCAAGCTCAAGACCGTGTTCCAGATGTCCGCCACCATCGCCCTGCTCCTGCTCGTGCCGGTGGCCGGCGCTCCCCTGCTCGGCAATTTCGGCGTGGTGCTCGCCAATGTGCTCACCTATATCGCCGCCGCCCTCACCATTATCTCCGGCGCGGAATACATTATCAAGAATTTCGATTGCATCAAGGATATGTGACCAAAGGGACGTTGTCCCTTTGGAAACCCTTTCTGGGGCGCTGCCCCAGACCCCGCCAAAGGGAATGATTCCCTTTGGAAACCCCTGCATAAAACATCCCTTTCCCATGGTGGGAAAGGGATGTTTTGATATAAAATAGGATAGAAGAAGGAATCTGCTGCTCTTGCTTATGGCAGCAGATTCCTATTTTATTTCCTGGCGCACAATGTGCGCCACAGTTGAGGGGTGCAGGGAAGGGAGCGAAGCGACTAGCGGCGAGCACATCGGCTGTGCCGCCGCGTAGCTGCGACTCTGCAAAGCAGAGGGGCAGCCGACATAGGGAATCATTTCCCCTGCCGGGGTTCCAAGGGGCAGCGCCCCTTGGCGAACTCCCCAGCGCCTCCCCTAGCCGTCAAGCTCCCGGCGCATCCCCGGCATACAGGGCTTCCTGGGTGGCAACATCGGCGTTGCCGGTGGCGGGAATGCCCACCTTTGCCTGGAAGGCGGAAACGGCGATGGAGGTGTTGGGGCCATAGAGTCCATCGGATTTGGCGTCCTCGCCGGTGAGGTAGCCCAGCTCCATCAAGCGGGACTGCAGGCGGTATACCGCATGGGTGCGGTAATTGAGCTTGAGATCATAGAGGTTTTCGGTATAATCCTCCATGGTGGGCAGGGTCTGCTGGTCGATGGTGAGCTGGCTGGAAATTTCGTTTTCCCCGAGGCCGAAGAGCTCGTTCATGCTCACCAGCCGGTAACCCTTGCTGCTGGCGGTGGAGATGAATGCCTCGAAGAGCGCGAGGGACTTCTCCGACATATCAAATTGATAGATATTGCCGTTTTCCAGCGTGGCGGCCAGATCGGCGATATCCAGATTCTTGTAGGAATAGGTGTAGCTGGCCACGCCGTAATAGCCCAGCTTCCGCAGGAAGAAGTGGGTGCGCTGGTCGTAATCGCTGCCCTTGTATACGGGGCGGAAGAAATGCTGCTGGTAGTCATCGCCCACAACATAGCTGGCAGCCACGCTCTGCTTCCAGAGCTGCAGCGCAAGCTCGCTGTCGCTGAGGCGGTATTCACCCTTGTGGTTGTAGGTATGGTTTTCCAGCTGGTAGCCATACTTGCGCACGCAGGTTTTGAAGCCATTCATCAGCTCCTCGGTCATCAGCGCATCGCCGGTGGGGAAGAGGGTGAGCTGGCAATCATACTTCCGGGCAATATCCACCATGGCCTCGAGCACGAGGGGATCATCGCAGTCGTCCACGGTGATGGCGATCATCATTTCATCATCCGGGGTGCGCAGGGCCTTATCAAACACAGGCAGGAAATAATCGCCCGCCTCCGGCGCGGGAATCAGGCGGTTGCCGCCGTTCTCCGGCTCCAAAGTGGCCTCGGGAACGGGCGTAGCTGTGGCCTGCGCCTGCGGTGCGGCGGTCTGCTGGGCAACCGGATCCGCGCCGAGCACCAGCGGCGCGGCCGTGGCGCTGCGCTGGTCCACGAAATTCTGCTGCTCCGGGGGCAGGGTAACCACAGGCTGGCGGGTGGAAAGCGGGTCGCTCTGCATCAGCAGAACCACCAGCGCCGCCGCCACGACGGCCAATACTGCGATCAAGGCCGGCAGCGCGCTGCTTCCGTTCTGCCTGCGCTTGGCTCTCTTTTTCTTACTGGGCATTTATGTAAACTCCTGAATGCATAATTCTCCATAAATAAGTATAGCAGATCAAGAATTCGCATTCAAGGACAATTCTGTGACACTACAAGGATAATAATGGCCAGAAATCCTCGATCAGAATCTTGCTGTTATAATAGAACGCGCTGTGCTCCACCAGCCGGAAAACCCCGCTGGCCGCATCCACAAAATCTGCCTCGGAGCCCTTTTCCGCCGCATAATGGGCGCCGGTGAGCCGCAGCAATGCCCACGCGCCGCAGAGGCCCTTCAGCGCATCCCGCCGGGAAAGACGCTTGTCCACGCCGGGGAAGCCCATGTACACCATGTGGTTGATCAAAATATTCTCAAACCAGCGCTCCCAATCAGGGAAGCGATTCTCGAATTTTCTTGCGCATTCCAAATATTCTTCCGGGACGGAAAAATGGTCGCAAATTCCCCCGGTGAAGCGGTCCAGGCTCGCGGATTCCAGCTTACGCAGTATGCCCAGCATCGTGGAAAGACCCGCCTCTACGGAGCCGGCCTCCCCATCTTCTCCGCCCAGCATACGGCAGATTCCCGCAATGCGCTCCCGCAGGGGCAGGCTCCTGTCCTGCAATATTTCGATGCAGACCCGGCCCATCATCAGCGCCTGCACATCCGCGCCCTCGCTGAATTCCGGGTGGGCATGCAGCGGCGCAAAGGTGAAGCGCAGCTTATCCTCCGCCATCAGCGCTTCCACCACCGCCTCGCAGGCGTTGGAACAGCAGGCTTGCAGCATTTCCCCCTCCTTTTTCAGGCTGCGGGGGTACACGCGGCAGATTTCCGGCAGATTCTCCGCCCCGCATTCCTTCTGCAGCAGGCACAGGCCATCGCCATCCCGCATCGGGCATTCGCCCAGCCAGTTCGGGGAAATCAACCGGAACCGCTCCGGCGAAGGCTCCTCGGGAACCCGGAATGCACATTCCAGCTTGTGGTGCAGCTCGCCGGAACATTCCATGCCGATCAGGCGGAAGTATTCCTCCCGGCTCACCGCTATGTCCCAGCCATCGCAGCAGCAGCTGCGGCATTCCCCGCATTTGCAGCGGAAACCTTCGAAATAATCCGGCTGCAGCCAGAGTGGTTCATCATGCATAGGGCATCACTCTCCTCACATTTTTTGATGTGGGGATTATACACCCTTTTTTCACGCAATATTATTAAGAAAAAATGGCGGAAACGGAAAATTTTGTGGGGGAAGGGAACGCCAAAGGGACTATATCCTTTGAAAATCTGGCAGGGGGAATGATTCGCCCTGCATCCCTCTGAAAAGGCACGCAATGCGTGCCTTGAATTATTCTGCAAATCGCGCCGCCGAATGGCGCGATTTGCTTTGCTGAGGGTTCCAAGGGGAATCATTCCCCTTGGCGGGGTTTCAGGGGCAGCGCCCCTGACCGCCTCCCCCGCCTCCCCTCACGCCGCCCAGTCCAGCACGAGCCGCTCGAGGGTCCAGCTGCTGCGGTCGGAGAGGGAACCGCCGTTCACATTGATGATGGCGTTGCCGTAGGGATTGTACTTCGTGCCGTAGATGGTTTCTTCGCCATTGAAATATTCCGGGTGCGCATGGGCCAGCTCGCGCTCGCCAAGGGAATAAACATCATCCTCCCATTCCATGCCCTGCCCGTACACGCAGAAGCTCACGCGGTACCTGCCGCCGCCCATATGGCTGATCGCAAACAGGTTGGCAAAGCCCATGGGCGCATGTCCGCCGGTCTCCTGCCAGTAATAATGGTTGTCCGCCATATCATAGATCGAATCATGGATCAGCAGGGGCGTTCTGCCGAAGTATTTCTGGCAGACGGCGGGAATATATGCATCGCTGAGCCGCACATTGTTGCCGTTGAAGAAATCGCCCCACTCCAGGTAATCCTGGCGGTTGTACCAGATGTGTTCAACGGCGAACTCCACCAGCTGGTGATCCTCCATGCTCGCCGTTTCCAGCACGCCGGAGGGAGCCAGCATGCCCTGCTCGGTAAAATTGGTGAGGAAGAGGTTCACATTGTAGCGCTCCTTTTCGCTCAAATCCACGCTCTCGCAATCATCGCACAGGGAAAAGCTGTTCTTCAGGTATTCATTCTTCACATAGCCCGTGCGGCCATTGTACATCACTTCTGTGAACCCTTCCACTGCGCCGCCCATATTGATCACCGTATCTCCCAGACGGATGAAATCAACGGCCTCCGAATCCGCGTTCGGCTCGCTCCGCAGGGTTACATATTCCCTGCAATTCACCACTTCCAGCACATCGCCAATATACCAATATTCGCAGGCCAGCGCCGAGGGCGCAACCAGCGTAAGCAGCACCAGCGCAAGCAGGAAAGCCATGATTCCGAGCATGCGTTTCATTTTTATATCCCCTTTTCTGCTGTTTTCTGGAAATTAGACGCGCGCACCAGAGAAAAGGTTGCACAAAAGCTCCTTAAATTTGACACAACCGAATTGCAGGGGTTTCAGTACGGACCGTCGAAGTTATATATAAAATAAAAACCTTTTCAGGAGGAATCCCCTCATGAAGAAAATTCTTTCCATAATCCTCACCCTTGTGCTGCTGTGCGGCGCGGCGATGGCCGGCGGCGTGGAATTTTCCACGGTTGATATGGAAGGCAATGTGGTCAACCAGGAAATCTTCGCGGATTATGATATCACCATGGTGAACGTATGGGCCACCTGGTGCGGCTACTGCCTGGAAGAAATGCCGAGCTTTGTGGACCTGAAAAATTCCCTGCCGGAAAACGCCAACCTGATCACCATCTGTGATGATGCAGGCTACGAAACCGAGCTGGTGAACATGATTCTGGACCTGATCAAGCCGAATTTCCCCACCCTCGTGGCCACGAACGATATGTATTCCGGCATTCTCGGCCAGGTTTACGCCTTCCCCACCACCCTCTTCTTTGACAGGGACGGCAACATGGTGGGCGAAGCCGTGGTGGGCGTGCCCAGCCTTGAGGACCCCGCAGGCGCCTACTATGATATCATCATGGAGCGCCTCGCCTCCATCAGCTGAAATGAAGCGCGCACATTTGAACATCATCAGGGCGGCGGTTATCGCCATCGCCCTGGTTTTCATTGTATTCGGCATCTCCCGGGGCGAAAATGCGGTGGTGCTGCGCAAGGCCATCCGCATCTGCCTGGAATGTATAGGTCTGGGATAATATTGGCTGAAAATCGGGGATTTTCAGCCGGCGCAAGGCTTTGCGCGCCAAAGGCACACAAATGCATGCAATAAGGAAACAGCCTGCGGGCGCACATGTCGCCCTCCGGCAGTTTTGAAATCAGGAAAAAGGAACGCACATGAAAAAAATCTTCCGATTCCGGGGCTGGATCCAGGCGGGCACGGCGCTGCTGACCAACGCGAACCTGACGGGCTTCCTCTCCGGCAAAATTTATACCGGGCCGCTGAAAAATGCCTGCGTGCCGGGGCTGAACTGCTATTCCTGCCCGGGCGCGTTGGGCAGCTGCCCCATCGGCGCGCTGCAGGCGGTGGCCGGCGGGCAGAAACACAACCTGTCCTTCTATGTGGTGGGTATTCTGTTGCTGTTCGGCATGCTGTTCGGCAGGCTGATCTGCGGCTTCCTGTGCCCCTTCGGCTGGATTCAACAATTGCTGAATAAAATTCCCGGCAAAAAGCTGCGCATCCCGGATAAGCTGGACCGCCGCGCCCGGCTGTTGAAATACGGCGTGCTGGCAATCGCCGTGCTGGCGCTGCCGGCCTTCCTCGTGGATGATTTCGGCCTCGGTGCGCCCTATTTCTGCAAATGGATTTGCCCCGCAGGCACCCTGGAGGGCGGAATACCGCTGGTGCTCGCCAATGAAAGCCTGCGCTCCAGCCTCGGCTTCCTCTTCTGGTGGAAGATGGGCCTGCTGATCGCCACGATCGTGCTCTCCATCCTCATCTACCGCCCGTTCTGCAAGTATGTATGCCCCCTCGGCGCCTTCTATGCCCTGCTGAACCGCATCAGCCTCACCCGCATGGAGCTGGACCGCGAAAGCTGCATCTCCTGCGGAAAATGCGTGCGCGCCTGCCCCATGCAGGTGCAGGTGCTCAAGGATATCAATTCCTCCGAATGCATCCGCTGCGGCAAATGCGCCCAGGAATGCCCCACCGGCGCGATCGATATCCGCTTCGGAAAAGTGACGCTGAAGGGGATGGACGCTCAGGGTTCTGCCCTGAGAACCCGCCAAGAGGGATGATCCCCTTGGAATCCTCAGCAAAACAAATCGTGCCGGATGGCGGCACGATTTGTAAAAGGGAATGACGCCTGCTTCCTTTCTATGAGGCTGACAACAGCGCATCAGGGGATAAGATTTCTCCCGCATATCAATAAAACACCGCCAAAAGGCGGTGTTTTTCTCAATCATTTTTCATTTTCACCATCACTTTGATCCGGCTGCCCGGCAGCTTTTCCGGGTGCAGCATGGCTTCCGGCAATTCATCCATGGAAATGATGTGGGAAACGATGGGCTTCAAATTTATCTTATCCTCCTCCAGGATGCGGATCACCTCGGCAGGCACGCCGTAATTGCCCATCACGCCGGCCACCGTCACCTTGTTGGATACCAGAATATCGATGGGGAAGGCGTCGATGGGGCTCTCATAGAAGCCGATGAAGGAAGCCACGCCGCCATACTTCGCCGCGCGCACGCACTGGTTCACCGCATCGAGATTGCCGGAGGTCTCCAGCACCAGGTCCGCGCCCTGTCCCTCCGTCTCCCGCAGCACCGCCTGCACAACATCCTCATTCCGGGCATTCACGGTGACGCTCGCGCCCAGCTTCTTGCCAATTTCCAGCTTGCTATCGGTCCTGCCCGCCAGAATCACCTTCGCGGGCTTGAAATGGCTGGCCATGGCCACGGCTGTCATGCCGATTGCGCCGGTGCCCACCACCAGAACCGTCTTGCCCCGCAGATCGCCGCCGCGCTTCAAGCCCTCCAGGGCGATGCAGCTGGGCTCGATCAGCGCGCATTCCAGCATATCCAGGCTCTCCGGCAGCTTGAACAGATGCCGCTCCGGCACATGCATGTATTCCGCGAAGGAGCCATCCCAGCAGTTCACCGTGCCCACGGATTTGGCTTCCTTGCAATCGCAGTAGCGCTTTTCCAGGCATGCGGGGCATTTGCCGCAGGCGATGCCGGAATCGCTGAGCACATGATCGCCCACCTTGATATCCTTCACCGCGCTGCCCACCTTCTCCACTATGCCGCTGTATTCATGGCCGAAACGCACGGGATATTTGATCTTTCCCTCGCGGATCAGCGCCATTTCGCCGCCGAGGATTTCATAATCCGTGGCGCAGATGCCGGAATAGATGATGCGGATCAGCGCCTCATCCTCCGCGATTTCCGGGATGGGCACGGAAATTTCCTTCACAATTCCGGGACCTTCAATCTGGAATGCTCTCATTTTATTCTTCCTCTCTGTTTTTCCATTCTTCTTCGGTCATACCGATAAATTCCCGCAGCAGCTGGTTCACCACGCCATTGATGGATAGATTCTTCTCCTTCACTGCCGCTTCAATATCCGCGCGGCGGCCCTTGGGCACGCGGATGCGCAGGTCATCATAATTCTCCTTGGAATATTTTGCTACGGCACGAATATGAGCCTTACTGGATGGCATAAATATCCCTCCTTGTGAAAAACGCCATGTCACGGTACCGTTATTTTGGTTATACAGTCAATTGATGTCACGGTACCATTATGATATAATGGATATATAACTACGGGGAGGCATTCTTCATGTCCGATAATTCAAAACTGCTTGATGAAGTTGACCGCTGCCATAGTCATATCCGCAATACACGGGCATTGATTCGCGCGATCTGCCATTCCTGGGATCAGGACTGCGGCTTTTATTCTTGCGTGATCCACAATGGAACCCCTGCTGCGGCTCAGGCTCTATACGACCTCGGCACAGCAATTTTCATGCTTCGGGATGCAATTATGGATTTTCCCCTGCTCCCCAATATGGAAAAATAATGTAGGCCATGCGCCGGCGTAAGGAAGAAATAATCAATTTCCCCCAGGTTTCTGATGAAGATATTCCAGATTCAGTATAGCATTTTTCAATGATTTAGGCAATGGGGAACAGCGGCGGGATGTATGCCTCCTGCCCTGCGGTTTTGTTCGCGGGCGCATACAACTGCGCCCGTTTTTACAACCCCTCCGGCGCTGCGCGCCACCTCCCCTTGCACAGGGGAGGCGAAGGAAAGCGGAATCGTAGAACGGTTTCCCTCATGCCGCCGTAAATTATACTTCCGTTCGCAGGCGCACACAGCTGTGCCGGTTTTTACAACCCCTCCGGCGCTGCGCGCCACCTCCCCTTGCACAGGGGAGGCGAGGGAAAGCGGAATCGTAGAACGATTTCCCTCATGCCGCCGTAATTATACTTCCGTTTACGGGCGCAC
>JAFUPT010000150.1 GCA_017481065.1 Clostridia bacterium
AGGGTTCCAAGGGGGATGATCCCCCTTGGCAGGGTGCAGGGACAGCGTCCCTGCTGGGGTTTCAGGGGCAAAGCCCCTGAGCAGGTTTCCAAAGGCCAGCGCCCCGGCAGGGGTTCTTAGGGGACGGAGTCCCCTAAGCCTGCAAAAACTGTTGCGAAAAATCTCCGTTTGTGATAGCATATAGATAGCTGGATGAGCAAAAAATGCTTACTTATAAAGAGAAAGAGGATTGATACCCATGAAAAAGAAAATGACCTTCGCACTCTGCTTCTGCAACCGCGGCTTCATGCCCGGTGAACTGATCTACGGCGCACGCGAGGACATGGTCAAGGCCGTCACCGATGCAGGCTATGATTACATCATGATGGATGCCGAGCTCACCCGCTACGGCGGCGTCGAGACCCGCGCCGAGGGCCGCCTCTATGCCGAATGGCTCAAGAAGCACCAGGGCGAATACGACGGCGTGATCTTCTCCATGCCCATCTTCGCCGATGAAAACGGCGCAATCACCGCCCTGCAGGATGCTGGCGTGCCGATCCTGATGCAGGCCTATCCGGACGAGATCGGCAAGATGGACTTCGCCCATCGCCGCGACGCCTACTGCGGCAAGTTCTCCGTTACCGATGTATTCACCCAGTACCAGGTGCCCTTCACGGTACTCAAGCCCCACGTTGTTCATCCCCTGACCCCCGCCTTCCAGCAGAACCTCAAAGATTTCGCCGCCATCTGCCGCGTTGTAAACGGCATGAAGCGCTTCAACCTGGGCTGCATCGGCGCGCGCACCACCGCGTTCAAGACCGTGCGCTTCGATGAAATCGCCATGCAGAAGCACGGCATCAACGTGGAATCCTTCGACCTGTCCGAGCTGATGAACATGGTCGCCGAAATGAAGGATGATGATCCCA
The DNA here is from genome assembly GCA_017481065.1 of Clostridia bacterium. The sequence goes on from JAFUPT010000150.1 coordinate 906, forward strand.
AGGTCATCGCCAAGATCGAGCGCCTGGAGAATTACACCGATTTCTCCCTCGTTCCCCAGAGCAACAAGGTCACCCTGGCCAAGATTTCCTGCGTGATCGACTGGTACATTGATGAATATCAGCTGGACGCCCTCGCCCTGCGCTGCTGGAACGAAATGGAAACCTACCTGCGCGTGTGCCCCTGCGTGCTGCTGTCTGAGCTGAACGACCGCGGCATCGCGGCATCCTGCGAAATCGATATGTGCTCCGCCATTACTATGCGCGCCATGTCCCTGGCCAGCGAAGGCCCCTGCGCCGTGCTCGACTGGAACAACAACTACGGCGATGAAGAGAACAAGGTCATCCTGTTCCACTGCGGCCCCGTGGCCCAGAGCCTCATGGCCGGCAAGGGCACCGTTACCGAGCACAAGATGTTCGCCAAGAACGATCCCGGCTCCGGCTGGGGCTGCAACGAAGGCCGCATCAAGGCCATGCCCACCACCATCTCCAACTGCCAGACCAAGGATGGCAAGATCGTGATCTACGCTTCCGAAGCCGAGTTCACCAACGATGAAATCGAAAACACCTACTTCGGCTGCGCAGGCGTATGCGAAATCCCGAACCTCGAGGACAAGCTCATCAAGCTGGCCCGCGGCGGCTTCAAGCACCACACCTCCGTGTGCGAGGGCCACTACAAGGAGATCCTCAAGGAGGCATTCACCACCTACCTGGGCTATGACTGGGTGGATATCGACTAAATCCTTAAAGGGGTTGCGCCAGGGGATGCATCCCTTGGAACCCTGTTTAAGGGCCGCAGGCCTTTAAGCATTCCCAATAAAGAACCGGTTCCGGCGCGCATGTCGCCGGAGCCGGTTTTTTTATTGGGGCGAGCGCATCTCCCCTTGCTTCCCCGCCTTGCTTGCCTGGACGGATGCAGCGCCCTGCCTATTGGCGCATGCCGCGGTCAACATGCCCGTCATCAAGAAATAACATTCATCCCCAAATTGCGATTGCGGTTTGGGGGTTCTTCTGCTAAAATACCTCCCGTGTGAGTTGTTATGAAAGGTACGCTTCTTGAAGGAAATATCCGCCGCCAGCTGATCTCCCTGGCGACGCCGCTGCTGCTGGGCAATATTCTCCAGCAGCTCTACAATACCGTCGATTCCCTGATCATCGGCCGCTTTATGGGCACCGAGGCCTTCTCCGCCGTCGGCGTGGCAGGCACGATCATGAACCTCTTCATCTTCGTGCTCACGGGCTTCTGCACCGGCGTTTCGGTGATCTTTGCCCAAACCTACGGCAGCGGCGACCGCAGCGCCTTCCGCCGGGAAACCTTCGTGTCCATTACCCTGGGCGCGGGCATCACCATCTTCCTGAGCGCGCTGTTCATGCTGCTGCTCCGGCCCATACTTGTGATGATCCAGTCCCCGGCGGAGCTGATTCCCTATATCGAATCCTATCTCCGGGTCATCATCGGCGGCATGATCGCCACCTATTTCTATAATCTCTTCTCCAGCATGCTCCGCGCCATCGGCGATACCCGCGCCGCCACCTTCTTCCTCTTCATCGCCGTGGCGGTGAACGCCGTGGTGGATTATATCTTCGTCGCGATGCTGGGCATGGGCATTGCGGGCGCGGCATGGGCCACCGTGCTGAGCCAGCTGCTCTCGGCAGTTCTCTGCCTGATCTATCTCTTCCGCCGCGACCGGGATCTACTCTGCACCCGCTACGAATGCCATTTCGAAAAGAGCCTCGTCAAGCGCACGCTGGTATTCGGCTTCAGCTCCGCGCTGCACCAGTCCAGCCTGTACATCGGCAAAATCTTCGTGCAGGGCGCGGTCAATACCCTCGGCACCCCGGGCATCGCCGCCTACACCGCCACCATGCGCGTGGAGGGCTTCGCCAATTCCATCGGAACCAGCGCGGGCCAGGCCCTCTCCGTCTTCGTCTCCCAGAATTACGGCGCAAAGAACAATGATCGCGTCAAGCGCGGCATACGCCAGGGCATGGGCATCAATATCGTCATGGGCGCGGTCTTCTCTGTGATTATGTTTGTCACCGCCCGGGCAGGTATGAATATCTTCCTCGATCCCAGTGAAACCCAGGCCATCTCCTACGGCGTGGAATATATGCGCCAGATTTCCATCTTCTATATCCTCTGCTTCACCGGAAATTCCTTCGTGGGCATCTTCCGCGGCGTGGGCCGCATCTATGTGCCCATCTTTGCCACCCTCACCCATATCTCCATCCGCGTGGCGCTGTCCTATCTCCTCGCGCCTGCCCTCGGCCTCCGGGCCGTCGCCCTCGCCACCGGCATCGGCTGGATGGCCATGACCGTCTACCAGCTGATTATGCTGCGGGATACGAACCGGCGACTGCGGGGTAACGTTTAAGGGGCGCTGGGGTGACGCTGGGGTTGACGCAAGGGGACGCTGTCCCCTTGAACCCCTGCCAGAGGATGCTGTCCCTTAAGAATCCCATGAAAGGCAAATCATGCCAAAATCGGCATGATTTGTAAAAATAATTCTTCGGGCACGCAAAGCGTGCCTTACAGAGGGGTCAAGTGGACATAATTTCCCCTTGCGGGTTTCCAAAGGGCAGGGCCCTTTGGCGGGGTTTGGGGCAGCGCCCCAACGCTCCCCCGAACATCATTTCCAAGGAGGTCTTCCATGCTCGAAGTAGTTGCCGCCTTCATCCGCGACGGCGAAAAATTCCTCATCTGTCAGCGTCCGGCGGGCAAAAACTGCGCGTTCGGCTGGGAATTTCCCGGCGGTAAGCTGGAGGCGGGGGAGACGAAGCCGCAGGCCCTCGCCCGCGAATGCCGGGAAGAATTGAATGTGGAGCTGGATGTCGCCCGCGAGCTTGCGGATGTAACCCATGCCTATCCCGGCTTTTCCATCCATCTCACGCTGCTGGAATGCGAAATCCGCGCAGGCTCCCTCACCGCCCTCGAGCACAACGCCCTCCAATGGATCACCGCCGCTGAAATCCCGAATTACGAATTCTGCCCGGCGGACCAAAAGCTCATTCAAAAGCTGCGTCTGCTCTGGAGCTGGCAGGAAGAGCAGGCCATCGCCCACATCCACGGCTGGGATTTCTCCCATCTGAATGGCCGCTATGCCGAGGAGGATGATCTCCCCTGGGATTACCGCGCGCTCATCGATAAGTACCGCAAGCCGGAAATGCGGATCTTGGATATCGATACCGGCGGCGGGGAATTTTTGCTGTCGCTGAACCATCCCCATGCGAACACCGCCGCCACCGAGGCGTTCCCGCCGAACATCCGCGTCTGCGAGGATGCGCTGCTGCCCCTCGGAATCGATTTCCGGCCGGGAAGCGCGGGACAACTGCCCTTCGGGGACGGAGCATTCGATCTCGTGATCAACCGCCACGGCGATTTCGATCCCGTTGAGCTGCGCCGCGTGCTGAAACCCGGCGGAATCTTCATCACCCAGCAGGTGGGCGCGGAGAACGACCGGGAGCTGGCGGAGCTCCTGCTCCCCGGCGTGCGGCCGCCCTTCCCGGAGCAGTATCTCAGCATCGCCGAACGGGAATTCCGCGCCGCCGGCTTTGAAATCCTCGAATCCGCCGAGGTATTCCGCCCCATAGAATTCTATGATACCGCCGCCCTCGTCTGGTTTGCGCGCATCATCCAGTGGGAATTCTCCGGCTTCTCCGTGGAAAAATGCCTGCCCCAGCTCTGGCAGGCGCAGTCCATCCTCGAAGAAAAGGGCCGCATCTCCGGCCGCATCCACCGCTTCATGCTGGTGGGGAGGCGGGTGTGACGCCAGGGGAGACGCTAGGGGACGCCAAAGGACGCTGTCCTTTGGAAACCTGGCAGGGACTCTGTCCCTGCACCCTGCAAGGGGCGAGCCGCCCCTTGACCCGGCAAAAATGCAAATCGCGCCATTCGGCGGCGCGATTTGCAGAAATAATTAAAGGCACGCGAATGCGTGCCTTTTTCTGGGGTTTCCAAAGGGAATCATTCCCTTTGGCCAGGGGTCTGGGGGCTGGCAGCCCCCAGCGTCCCTTCCCCGCAGCGCCTCCCCACCAGCATGAAGCGGTGGATGCGGCCGGAGATGCGGCCGTTTTCTTCAAGGATGGTCTGCGCCTGCCAGATCTGGGGCAGGCAATTTTCCACCGACAAGCCGGGGAAATCCCACTGGATGATGCGCGCAAACCATACGAGGGCGGCGGTATCATAGAACTCTA
>JAFUPT010000024.1 GCA_017481065.1 Clostridia bacterium
TGACACTGGCCCCGGTGGTCCTCATGTTCCCGGTGGTGAAGCTGGGCCCGCTGGTCCTCAGGGCCCCGTAGGTGAAACGGGCCCCGCTGGTCCGCAGGGTCCCGTTGGTGAAACTGGTCCCGCTGGCCCCGCAGGTCCCCAGGGTCCTGTTGGAGAAACCGGTCCTGCCGGTCCGCAGGGTCCCGCTGGTGAAGTTGGCCCTGCCGGTCCGCAGGGTCCTGTTGGCGAAACTGGTCCTGCAGGTCCCCAGGGCCCCGTTGGTGAAACCGGCCCTGCCGGTCCGCAGGGTCCCGTTGGTGAAACTGGTCCCGCTGGCGGCGTTCTAAACTATGCGGACTTTTATGCGCTGATGCCGCCTGACAATGCGGCCACCGTTGCACCGGGCGCAGATGTATCTTTTCCCCAGGACGGCCCGAACAGCGGCACAGGCATCGCAAGAGCCGGCGCATCTTCCTTCCTGCTCGCGGATATCGGCGTCTATGAAGTATCCTTCCAGGTACCCGTCGTTGAAGCAGGGCAACTGCTCTTGACGCTGAATGGAGCGGATCTTGCTTATACGGTTGTCGGACGTGCTACAGGCGCTTCTTCAATTATAGGAATGGCGATTGTTGAAACGACGGTCATCAATTCGATTCTGACCGTCAGAAATCCCGAGGGAACTGCTGCGGCACTGACGATTACGCCTTTGGCAGGCGGCACGCGCCCTGTTTCCGCTCATTTGGTCATCATCCAGCTGAGATAATGCGATAAACACAGGATAAATGCAAGAAAAGCCTTCTCGGCTGAGAGGGCGCGGACGCTGCCGCGGAATTGAGCTTGTGCGGCAGCGTCTTTTGTGTTTATTTCGTCAGAAGACAACCAAACGCACGGATATATCCGTGCGTTTGGCCCTGTGGGGGGAATTGCCCCGGTGCGAATTCATAATTCTCAAACAGAATTCCAGCAATTTGCAATCCCAATGATCCCGGATGCCGTCACCAGATCGTGGATACTTTCGTATCCCCATGCGGATGTCTGCTTCCAATGAACCCATTATGGAGTTGAACATCGCAGTTTGCCTGCGCACGGAAGTTGTCAAAGCGGTATCAATCTGGCAGAGACGCACCAGCACATGTTAGATCAGGCACTGCTGAAGCGGGATAAGGCAAAGGCGTCGGCCAGGAAATACTGGAAGGCTTTCTTTGCACGGAGCTATATCCACATCGATGAGGATCATCCGGGATCTAATGCCTGGAAGATTGGGCGCAACTACAATCTGTTCTGCTATATGCTGGCTCTGAACGAAAAGGGATTCTGGCCCACGAAGTTCAACGGCGGCCTGCTGACCTTTGATCCCAGCCTTGGCGGCAAGAGCCCGTGGAGCGATGATCCGCTGAAATACACGCAGGATTTCCGTCTGTGGGGCGGCGGCAGAGAATCCTGATTTCCGTGCGACGGCGATTGTCCTCACGGGAGAAGGGGAGGGCCATTGGCACTATGCCGGAAAGATCAACGGCAAGGTGCTATTCTCCCTGCATGAGGGTGAACCTGCGCAGGGAGAAACCTGCATCCGTATGGATGTGCAGAAATCCTCTGCCAGCGATTGGTACAGCGGAAGCGCGCCTGCCGACAACCTGAACCCGGACAGCGTGGCTGCGTTCATCCGCATTACCCATGAACGCTACTGGGAGGCCTTTGACGGTTCCCTGAAGGACAAGATCGAGGGCTTCTTTACCGATGGCCGAACTTCATGGATTTCTTCGCAGGGTTTGAACCCGGTTGTCCCTGGCTACCCTGGACGGAAAACTTCGCCGATTATTTCATGGAGAAGCGCGGCTATTCCATCCTGTCCAAACTGCCCTTCCTGTTCTATCAGGGGGAGGGTGCGGCCAAGGTTTGCCATGATTACTGGCGTACGCTCACAGAACTGTTTGATGAAAGCTACCCTGTCTGCGCAGCGTAGCAGTACGTTCCATACCTCCGAGTTCATCCATCAACACATCCAGCAGCAGGACATGATACTGCGCGCCGTTCTGAATGGCCTGCTGCAAGGCCAAGCTGCTTTCATAAAGCGTTAACTCGCAATCAATGCCGTCCTGCGCAGCAATCTCCCGCGTCATGGATGCCACAGATTGGAGCGTTTTCGGCTCATCGTCACAAACTGCCACCTTCATGCAGTATTTTATCATCTGGATGACCTCCCGCAAAATCCATTCCAGTATATTATGCTTCCTTTAGAGAAGTATCGCCAATCGAGGTTGTATTACTGAATAGGAACAATCCTATATGCCGAAAGCAATGATTGTTTTTCGCTTCTATTTTGAAGGAATCGGTACAGCATCAGTTTGCTTTCGCGGTCCTGCTTGACCGCCATGCAGAGCAGCCGCAGGTAAATGATGAGTGCTTCTTCACCTCCCTTTTTCATGCATAGGGCGCGGATGTTTCCGGTTTCAAAGAAATCGGTGGGGATCGTTACAACAGGTTTTCTCGGCATAGGGATATCAACCTTCCTTCTAATATGATCGCATTTTTTATGTGCGTCATATTAAAACGGTATGATGAAGGCGCAATGATGAATGAAATCGCCGACGAACTCAATGCTAGAGGCCTGAAAACCAGCAAGGGCAATCTCTTCCGCACGGCATCTATCAGCCTGATTCTGAAAAACAGGAAATACATCGGTGAGTACAGCAATAAGGATGTTGTTATTCCCGATGGTATTCCTGCTATTGTAGACAAGGCTATATTTGATCGTGTGCAGGAGCGATTGAAACTCAACAGCAAGGCTCCGGCGAGGAAGAAGGCCAACGAGGAATACCTGCTTTCCATGAAACTGTTCTGCGGCAGCTGCGGGCGTATTATGGTTGGAGAAAGCGGAACCAGCAGTACGAAGGGCGTTGTGCATCAGTATTACAAATGCGGCGGTGCAAAGCGCCATCTGGGCTGTAAGCGCAAAGCAATCAAGAAGCACTGGATTGAGGATGTCGTTATCATCCAGACCGTAAGCAAGGTATTGAAGGACAAAGAAATTGACCGCCTTGCAGATCGCATCATTGAATTGCAGAACCAGGAGGATACCACCATCCCGGCCATGCAGCGCCAGCTACAGGAATCCGAGAAAGGCATTGAAAACATGCTCAACGCCATCCAGATGGGCATCCTGACCAGCTCCACCAAGGAACGCCTGGAACAGCTGGAAGCTCAGCGTGACGAGCTGAAAACCGCCATTCTGCAAGCGCAGCTTGTAAAACCCAAGTATACTAAGGAACAGATTGTCAGCTGGATCCGCCGCTTCAAGTACGGCAATCTCAATGATCCCGAATACCGCCGCCAGATCGTGGATACCTTCGTAAATGCGGTCTATGTCTATGATGACCGGCTGGTATTTACCTACAACTTCAAGGACGGAACGGAAACGATCACCAAGAAGGAGATCGAAGAGGCGTTCAGTTCGGATTTATCGGAGAGTGCTCCACCATAAAGATCAGTCGCAGGGCTGGTCTTTTTCTTTTTGCCCGGAAGCGCGCTCTTGCGTTCATAGTAAATTCACATTGGGGGTGTAGAATAAAAGAATACGATTGAAGGGGAGATAGAATGTACGAAAAAAAGGTTTCGCCGGGCTTCAAGCTGTTCAAGGGGCTGCTGAGGCTGGTTTATCCGAAGATGGAGGTTGTGGGCGCGGAAAACCTGCCGGATGCGCCCTGCGTTATCGTGGGCAACCACACCCAGATGAACGGCCCCATCTGCTGCGAGCTGTATTTCCCCGTCGAGCGCTACACCTGGTGCAATGCCCAGATGCTCAACCGGAAGGAAGTGCCGGCCTATGCCTACCAGGATTTCTGGTCCGGCAAGCCGAAATACATATGCTGGTTTTATAAAATCCTGTCCCATGTGATCGCGCCCTTGGCCGCGTTTCTCCTGGGCAACGCCAACACCATCGGCGTGTACCGCGATGCGCGCATCATTTCCACCTTCCGGGAGAGCATGGCCCGGCTGGACGAGGGCGCGAGCGTGGTAATTTTCCCGGAATGCCATGAAAAGCACAACAACATCATATATAAATTCCAGGATGGCTTTGTGGACCTGGCCCGGCTCTATTTCAAGCGGACGGGGAAGGCGCTGCAGTTTGTGCCCATGTATATCGCTCCGGCGCTGAAGAAGATGTATCTCGGCAAGCCCATCCGCTACTGCCCTGAAAATGCCGCCGCCCAGGAGCGGGCGCGCATCTGCAATTGCCTGATGGATGAAATTACCAGCATCGCCGCTGCGCTGCCGCGGCACAGGGTGGTGCCCTATCCCAATCTTCCCAAGCGGCTGTATCCCTACAACATTCCCGTCGAGGTGACCAAGAATGAAGAAGCCGGTTGTTGACTACCGCGAATTCCGCCTGTCCCGGATCAATGAGCCCCGCTTTTCCCACCTGAAACTGCTGCTGGGCTGGATCGGCTATTTTGCCCTCTATTTTATCACTGAAAAGCTGATTCCCCGGGAGAAATGCTATCCCGTGCATTGCTGGCTGGATGATGTGATTCCTTTCAATGAATTGTTCGCGATTCCCTATGTGTTCTGGTATGCGCTGATCGTGATCTCGCTGGGCTATTTCGTCCTCTACAACATCGATAGCTTCAAGCGGCTCAGCAAGTTTATCATCGTTACCCAGATCGTGGCCATGGCCATTTACATCATCTTCCCCAACCGGCAGGATCTGCGCCCCGCTGAATTTGCCCGGGATAATATCCTCACCCGGCTGATGGGCCTGATCTATTCCTTTGATACCAGCACGAACGTATGCCCCTCCCTGCATGTGGCCTATTCCATCGGCATTGCCTCCGTGTGGCTCAAGGAAAAGGCCGCTTCCGTGCCGTGGAAGGCCTTCGTTACCGTCGCCGTTGTTCTCATCTGCCTCTCCGTCGCCTTTGTCAAGCAGCATTCCGGGGTGGATATCTTCGCCGCGATTCCCGTGTGCATCCTCGCGGAAGCGATCGTATACGGCAAGGATTACTGGCTGCCGAAGCTGCGGCGCGGGTGAGGGGGAAGGCGTTGGGGTTACGCGGGGGCGCTGCTCCGGACCCCGTTGGGGACGCTGTCCCCAAGCCCCTGCCAAAGGGAGAGCCGCTCTTTGGAAACCGCATAAAAGGCACGCATTGCGTGCCTTTATTTTTTATAGCAACTCGCGCCGCCGAATGGCGCGATTTGCTTTACTGTGGGTTCCAAGGGGGATCATCCCCCTTGGTAGGGATTTTTAAGGGGCAGCGCCCCTTAAGCAGCATCCCCTTGCTCAATCCATGATAAAATGCGTGCCGATCTTCTTTTCGTACTCCGGGAAGGGAACGCCCGCCTTTTCTCCGGCATCGATGCATTTGAGCAGCCAGGCCATGTTCTGGGCGAGGGTGCGCATGGTCTGCAGGCCCTCGAGGTCCTTCTTCACATCCTCGGGAGTGAAGCCGTGGACCTGGTTCCAATACTGGGAGCCGACCACATGCATGTTGGAAATGCCGAAATATTTGTTGAGCCGGTCGAAGGAAGCAGTCGCGCCGCCGCGGCGGCAGGAAACCACGGCAGCCCCCAGCTTGCCGGCCATGCGGCCGCCATTGCTGTAAAAGAGGCGATCGAGGAAGGCGCAGATCTGGCCGGAAGGGCCGGAATAATACACCGGGGAACCGAACACCAGCGCGCCGAATTCATCCATGCGGGCGTTGAGGGCGTTCACCTGGTCGTCGAACACGCATTTGCCGGTCTCGCGGCATTTTCCGCAGGCGATGCAGCCGGCGATGGGCTTCTTGCCGAGGTACACGATCTCCGATTCCACGCCGTTCTTTGCCAGCGTATCGGCGATCTCTTTCAAGGCGGTGTAGGTACAGCCGAATTCATTGGGACTGCCGTTGATCAAGAGAACCTTGCGCATGGGGAAACCTCCTGTTTTGCCCCGGCTTGACTTTGCCCGGGCCTTATATTACAATCATAACATGAATGTCAAGGAGGCGCGCCATGGTAAGGGAAATCATGCGGGACGAGGAATTCCTGAAGCGGCCGTCCACGCCTGCAACGGCGGCGGACGCCCAAATCGCGGATGATCTGCTGGATACGCTGCGTGCCAACGCGGGAAGATGCGTGGGCATGGCGGCGAACATGATCGGCGAGGCGAAGTGCATCATTGCCTTCGAGGGTGAAAATGGCTATGCCGAAATGTTCAATCCGAAGATCATCAAGCAGAGCGGCCCGTTCGAGGCCGAGGAGGGCTGCCTTTCCCTCAACGGCGCCCGCAAGACGAAAAGATATAGGGAAATCAAGGTGCAGTGGCAGACCCGGGATATGAAGCAGCGCATCAAGAATTTCAGCGGCTTCACCGCACAGATTATCCAGCACGAAATCGACCATTTGAATGGAATTATTATTTGACGGAGGAATAAACCATGCTCTACGGAAAGATCAACGGGGTGGAAAAGCCCGTATCCCGCATTGTGTTCGGCACGGCAATGCCCGTGATGTTCAATGCCTTCCGCTCGGTCTACGGCGAAGCGCCGGATTTTGAGCAGCGCCTTGAGGCCGCCTTTGCATTGCTGGACGGCATGTACGCCGAGGGCGTGAATTGCTTCGATTGCTCCGACCACTACGGCGAGGAGCCCCTGGGCGAGTGGCTGGAGGCCCGTGGCCTGCACGACAAGGTGGCCATCCTCACCAAGGGCGCCCACCACAACCGCTGGCGCAAGCGGGTGACGGATTTTGATATCCTGCACGACGCCCACAATTCCCTGGCAAAGCTCAAGGCAAAGAAGCTGGATATCTACCTGCTCCACAGGGATGATCCCAGCGTGGAAGTAGGTCCCATCATGGACGCCCTCAACCGCCTGCACGATGAGGGCAAGATCGGCGTGTTCGGCGCTTCCAACTGGACCGTGGAGCGCATGGAGCTGGCCAACGAATACGCCGCCAAGCACAAGCTGCAGCCCTTCGCCGCAGTCAGCCCCCATTTCAGCCTCTGCGAGCAGGTGGATGATCCCTGGGGCGGCGGATGTTACAGCATCGCGGGCAAGCGGGACAATCCCTCCCGCAGCTTCTGCGCGGAAAACGGCCTGCCTGTGTTCGCCTACTCCAGCCTCTGCCGCGGCCTGCTCTCCGGCAGGGTGAAGAGCGCCCATCCCGAGCTGGCCGGCGAGGTGGTGGATGTACCCGGCCTCAAGGGCTACGGCTGCCCGGCAAACTTTGAGCGCCTGCGCCGCTGCGAGGAGCTGGCGGAGAAAAAGGGCATCAGCGTTCCCGAGATCGCAATGGCGTGGATCTTCAACCAGCCGGATCTGGATGTATACGCCCTCGTGGCTACCGGCAGCCGGGAGCGCATGCGCATGAATGCCAATGCTGCGGAAATCCGGCTCAGCGATGCAGAGTGCGCCTGGCTCAACCTGGAGGATTAAATGAAGAAAATGCGCTTTTTTCCCCTGCTGCTGGCGCTGGTTCTGGCGCTTGTGCAGCTGCCCGCCATCGGGGAGGGGATAAGCGTGGCGGAGATTTCGAAGTACGGCAACCTCGTACTCAATATCTCCGGCGCGGATTTCATGGCGCAGGGCTATGATTACGGCGATATCATCTCCGCAGAAATCCTCGGCAGGGAATGGACCATGCCCGTGGGCAGCAGCTATTCCGATGTGGATGCGGGCGGCCCGGTCTGCCGGGTGGAGGCGATGGACCAGTCGGTGGTGCTGGCCATCAACATGGGCAACTTCGCCGAAGCCACGGGCGTTGCAGGGCCCGGGGAACGAGTGCTTATCTCCATGCGGGAAGAAGCCGGATACCGGGAGGAATGGATTGCCCGGCAGCTGGTGCGCACCAATGAGCGGGCGGACTATGCCCATCTCACGGATGCGGACTTTGCCAATTTCCGCATGATCGATACTGCGGGAGTGAAGGAAGGCGTGCTCTGGCGCTCCTCCTCGCCGGTGAATCCGGAGCTGGGCCGGAGCGCATATGCCGATGCCTCCATGGAGGAAGCCGGCATCCGGACCGTGATCAACCTTGCAGACGATGAGATCCAATATCCCGGCTGGCAGGATGGATATTACGCCTCCTGCGCAGTTGCCTGCCTCGGCCTCGGCATGGATGTGACCGCCCCCGAATTCGGCGGAAAGCTGGCCGATGGCCTGCGTTTCCTGGCTGCGAATGAAGGGCCCTTCCTGCTGCACTGCACCGAGGGCAAGGACCGGGCGGGCTTCGTCTCCGCGCTGCTGGAATGCCTGATGGGCGCTTCCGCCGAAGAGGTGGTTTCCGATTATATGGAAAGCTATTACAACTATTACGGCGTGCAGCCCGGCACGGGGGCCTATGAAGCCATCGCGGATTCCAATATCCGAAGCATACTCTCTGCCGCATTCAAGGTAGGGGATATTTCCGCCTGTGATCTTTCCGCAGAGGCCCGGGAATACCTGGAAGAAGCCTCCCTCAGCCCGGAAGAAATTGACAAACTGATGGCAAAGCTGGCTGGATGATCCCCGGCCCTTGACATAGCGCCGTTTTTTCTGTACAATAATTGTAATCGCTCCTGCGATGATTATCCATGGAAGGTTGTATCGCTTAAATGACTATGGACGACAGTAGCGCTGTCCCTTTAGAAAAACATAATTTGCATATATGCATGAGGCATGGCTCCGGGCCCGGGTAAAGGGCGGAGGGTCATGCCTTGTGTGCGTGTCCTGCCATATGGATCATTGATTACTTAAAACTGTTTAAGATAGAAAGAGGTATTGTATTTATGCGTAGCTCCATAGGGCTGATGTTGCTTTTGCAGGTGGCGCTGATTGCGCTGAACGCGATCTTTGCCTGCGCGGAAATCGCCGTGATCTCCATGAACGACGCCAAGCTGGAAAAGCTGGCGTCCCAGGGGGATAAGCGCGCCAAGCGGCTGGTAAAGCTCACCAGCCAGCCGGCCCGCTTCCTTTCCACCATCCAGGTTGCCATCACCCTGTCCGGCTTCCTGGGCTCGGCATTTGCGGCGGACAACTTCTCCGATGTGCTGGTGGACTGGCTGATCGGCCTGGGCGTGGGCATTCCCCGCGCCACGCTGGAGAGCATCGCCGTCATCGTGATCACGCTGATTCTTTCCTATTTTACGCTGATCTTCGGCGAACTGGTGCCCAAGCGCGTGGCCCAGCGCAAATCTGAAAAGCTGGCGCTGGCCGTGTCCGGCATCATCAGCGCCATCGCCACCGCCTTCAAGCCCGTGGTATGGCTGCTCACCGCCTCCACCAACGGCGTGCTGCGCCTGCTGGGCATTGATCCCAACGAGGAGGATGAGGAGGTCAGCGAGGAAGAAATCCGCATGATGGTGGACGTCGGTAGCGAAAAGGGCACCATCGACCACCAGGAGAAGGAATTCATCCAGAATGTGTTTGAATTCGATGACCTGACCGCCGAGGAGATCGCCACCCACCGCACCGATGTGGAATTGCTCAACACCGAGGATTCCATGGAGGAATGGGAAAAGACCATCCATGAAACCCGCCACACCCTCTATCCCGTGTGCGAGGGCTCCGCGGATGAGATCGTGGGCGTGCTCAATGCCAAGGATTATTTCCGCCTGAAGGATAAGAGCCGGGAAAAGGTGATGGCCGAGGCCGTTACCCCCGCTTACTTCGTGCCGGAAAACGTGAAAGCCGATGTTCTCTTCCGCAATATGAAGCTCAGCCGCAGCAAGCTGGCAGTGGTGCTGGATGAATACGGCGGCATGGTGGGCATCGTCACCCTGAACGACCTGATCGAGCAGCTGGTGGGCGAGATTGAGGATGAGGACGAGGTGGACGAGGTGATCGCCATCGAAAAGGTGGAGGATTACTGCTGGAAGCTGCATGGCAATGTGGAGCTGGAGGACATCGAGGACGCCACCGGCAAGGAAATCGGCGATGAGGAAAATGAAACCTTCACCGGCCTGATCTTCAATGCCCTGGGCATGATCCCTGATGATGGCCCCCAGAACATCGAGCTGGAGATCGCCGGGCTCAAGGTGCAGGTGCTCAAGGTGGAAAACCACCAGATTGCCGAGGCCATCATCCGCACCGAGCCGGATGCGCCCGCCGAGGAAGAATAAGAAGGAATAAAAATAGGGAGCTGTTTTTTGAAACAGCTCCTTTGCTTTGCAAAAAAAGAACTCCCGGAAACTTTCGCTTCCGGGAGTTTGGTGCACCAAGACAATCCAAATCCGAACCGGATTTCTGTTCCGTAAGCGCTTCTTTGAGATCATTGAAGGTAATGGTTTGCGTGCCTTCCTTGTAGTTGAAGGTGATGACCACCTTATCGTCATACAGGAAGATGGCGTTGATGAAAGCGTCGATCAGCATCTTGCGGTGGGATTTCTGCTTTACGTCCAGCTTGCGGAAACGATGCAGCCAGAAGGTCATGAATTCAGCGCTGATCTTGGGTTTTGCCAGTTTTTCGCAGGCGATGCGGTTTCCCAGATCGTCCCTCATGGCTTCCAGCTCCTCCAGACGAGCCTTGGTTGATTTGGTCAAGATTCCCTGCTGGATGGCGTTGAGCAGGTTCTGAATGCCTGTTTCAGCCTCCTGAAGCTGCTTTTCGTATAGAGGAAGATTGACGTTCTCCCTGTCCTGTATCTCCATCAGCATGGACACAATCGCTTCAATAGCCGCGTCGTCCATCACCAGTTTCATGGTTTCGTTCACGACGAGGTCTTCGATCCAATTTTTCTTGACAGGCTTTTTGTGGCACTCTGTCCGCTTTTTCTTGACGGAAACGCATTTGTAGTAATGATGCACAACGCCTGTTCTGCTGGTGCCGCTTTCGCCGCACAGATAGGCTCCGCAATATCCACAGAACAGCTTGGTGGTCAGCAGATAGTCGTCCTCTGCCTTGTGTCGGGCAGGGGCCTTTTTGTTCTTCGCCAGCTTCTCCTGCACACGATCAAAGAGATCTTTCGGAACCAGAGCTGGAATACCGTCCGGTATGACAACA
>JAFUPT010000151.1 GCA_017481065.1 Clostridia bacterium
GTGACCAAGGAGCAGATCAACGAGCAGATGAAGTCCCAGGCTACCGAATCCTTCGGCTACAACACCGACGAAATCGTTTCCTCCGACATCATCGGCATGCGCTTCGGCTCCCTGTTCGATGCTACCCAGACCATGGTTGTCAACCTCGAAAACGGCACCTCTCAGGTTCAGGTCGTTTCCTGGTACGACAATGAGAACTCCTACGTTTCTCAGATGGTCCGCACCATTAAGTACTTCTCCGAGCTGGCCTAATTCAGTCGCTCAGTAAAGTATAAAGAAGGCACACCCGCGAGGGTGTGCTTTTTCATGCATAATTTTTGCCCCTCCGAACCATCGGAGGGGCAATTTTCATCATTTTTTCTCCATATCCTCAATATACGCCACACCCACGCAGCCTGCGCCGAGGTGCGCGCCCAGCACGGGGCCGGTGCGCCGCCTCTCGATCTCCCGGTCCTCCCGGGCCAGCCGCACGGGCAGCTGGGTGGCGGCCTCTTCGCCAAGGAAGTTGTCGATGATCAGGCGGCCCCTGGCATTTTTGCAAAAGGCGCAGAGCTTGTTCGCCTGGTCCACGCGGCCGCGGGCGAGTCCGGCGGAAACCACCGCGCCGTCCCGCACCTCCAGCATGGGCTTGATGTTCAGCACCGTGGAGATGGACATGCGCACATTTCCCAGCCTTCCGCTCCTTCTCAGCGGTGCCATATCGTCCACAGAGAAGTACAGCCGCACACGGTGCCGCAGCTTGTTTAAGTATTTCGCCACTGCGGAGAGCTTGTCGCCCTCCCGGATGCGCATCCGCGCCTCCCGCACCAGCAGGTAAAGGCCCGAACAGGTGCTCAGGGAATCCACAACCTCAATGTGCTTGCCGCCCAGTTCCCGGGCCGCCAGCACGGCATTTGCATAGGTTCCGCTCAGCCGCGAGGACATGGTGAGGCACAGGATCTCATATCCCGAGCGCCGCAGCATGCTGAAAGTATTGATAAAGGCGGACAGGGTCGCCTGGGAGGTGTGCACGATATCGATGCGCGCGGCAACCTCCCGCTCGGCATGCATATCCTCCTCGATGCAGCCCTCGTTGATGCTGTGGCCATCCCCGAAGGAATAGCTCATGGGCACGATCACCACGCCCAGCTCCGCAGCTTCATCGTGGGTGAGATAGGCCGTGCTGTCCGTTACGATGCAGATCATGCCTCTCCGCCCCCTATCTTTCGAAACTTCTGATACCGCTTTTCAAGCATATCTTCAACTATTGTATCCCGGCGAAGCGCTTCCGTCAACTCCATTTTCAGCGCCTGCATATCCACATGCGCGGGCAGTATGCGCTCGATCACGCCGAATTCCAGCAAATCCCGGGCCGTGAGCTTCAGGCTCTCGGCCGCCTCCTTGGCGCGCTTTGCATCCTTCCAGAGTATGCTTGCCGCGCCCTCCGGGGAGATCACGGAATAATACGCATCCTCCAGCATCCAAACCTCATCGGCAACCGCCAGCGCAAGCGCACCGCCGCTGCCGCCCTCGCCGATCACGATGCTGATCACCGGAGTCTTCACCGTCATCAGCTCATACATGTTCTCGGCAATGGCCTGGCCCTGGCCCCGCTCCTCGGCCCCCACGCCGCAGTATGCGCCGGAGGTATCCACCAGGCAGATGATGGGCCTGTGGAATTTCTCGGCAAGCCTGATCTGCCGCAGCGCCTTGCGGTAGCCCTCGGGATTGGCGGAGCCGAAGTTCCGCTTCACCTTCTCGGCAGTGGTGCTTCCCTTTTCGATGCCGATCACGGTAACCGGCATGCCGTTCAGCTCGCCTATGCCCGCCACCACGGCCGGGTCATCGCCAAAGCGGCGGTCGCCGTGCATCTCAATGAAGTTGTCAATCATGCCGTGGATATATTCCAGCGCGGTGGGCCGGCCTGCACTGCGCGCGGCCTGCACGCATTCATAAGCCTTCATGCGCCCGCCTCCCTTCTGTGCAGCCTCAGCAGGGTGCTAAGCTGCGCTTTCAGCTCCCGCCGGTCACAGATCATATCCAGGAAGCCCTTCTCCAGCAAAAATTCGCTGCGCTGGAAGCCCTCCTTCAATTTCTGCCGTATCGTCTGCTCAATCACCCGCGGCCCGGCGAAGCCAATCAGCGCGCCGGGTTCGGCAATGGTGATATCGCCCTCCATGGCGAAGCTGGCCATCACGCCGCCGGTGGTGGGATCGCTCAATACCGCGATAAAGAGCAAGCCCCCATCGCTGTGGCGCTTCACGGCGCCGGTGGTCTTGGCCATCTGCATCAGGGAATAGACGCCCTCCTGCATGCGCGCGCCGCCGGAAACGCAGCAGCCCACCACATGCATTTTCTTTTCCAGGGCATATTCAAACAGGCGGGTGATCTTCTCCCCCACCACGCAGCCCATCGAGCCCATAATGAAGCCCGGCTCCATGGCAAATATGCAGCATTTTTCGCCGCCGATTGCGCATTCGCCGGCAATCACACCCTCATTTTCGCCGGACTGGGCGCATGCCTGTTCCAGCTTTTCCCGATAGCCCTTGAATTCAATGGGATCGCCGGCCTTCATGCCGCCCCACATTTCCGTGAAGCTGCCCGCATCGGCGATCAGCTCGATGCGCCTGCGCGCGCCGATGCGGAAGTGATGCCCGCACTTCGGGCAAACATTTGCTTCCTTGTCCAGCACATCCGCCGCATGCATGGCCTTGCATTTCGGGCAGGCGGAATACAGCTCCCCGGGAATTTCGGGGCGCTGGGGCTGGTTTGTGCCCGCATCCTCCAGCGCAATGCGCGGCCTGCGGAACAGGTTTCTCGTGAGCATCCCTTACCTCCCGTTCAGGTATTCTGTGGTGTAAGTGCCGTCCTGGAAGCCCGGCTCGGCAATCAGATCGCCCTGCATCCAGCCGGTGTGCTCCACGCCCTCGATCACCATTTCGCACAGCGCGGCCTGCATCTTGCGTATGGCCTCGGCGCGGGTGTTGGCGTGCACGATCAGCTTGGCGATCATGGAATCATAGAAGGGCGGAATCACATAATCCTGGTAGAGCGCGGTATCAAAGCGCACCCAGGGGCCGCCGGGTACATGCAGAAGTGTGACCTTTCCCGCGCAGGGCCGGAAATCCGCCGCCGGGTCCTCCGCATTGATGCGGCACTCGATGGCGTGGCCCGAGAGCTGGATATCCGCCTGCTCAAAGGGAATTTCCATGCCCGCCGCCACGCGAATCTGCCACTTTACCAGATCCACGCCGGTCACCATCTCGGTCACCGGGTGCTCCACCTGCAGGCGGGTGTTCATCTCCATGAAGTAAAACTGCTTATCCTCGGTGAGCAAAAATTCAATCGTGCCCACGCCCTCGTAGCCCACGGCCAGCGCAGCCTTCCGGGCCGCATCCAGCATCTTCTCCCGCAGGGCTTCATCCACCGCCGGGGAGGGGCTCTCCTCAATCAGCTTCTGGTTCTTGCGCTGCATGGAGCATTCGCGCTCTCCCAGCGTGATCACCTTGCCGTAGGAATCGCAGAGCAGCTGCACCTCCACATGCTTCACATTTTCCAGCAGCTTCTCCATGTATACCTCGCCGTCGCCGAAGGCGCCCTGCGCCTCCGCCCGGGCGGAATGGTAGGCATTTTCCAGCTCATCCGGGGAATAAACCCTGCGGATGCCGCGGCCGCCGCCGCCGGAGCGGGCCTTGATCAGCAGCGGATAGCCGATGCGCCCGGCTTCCCGCTTCAGCTGCTCCACGCTCTCCACCAGATCGCAGCCGGGCACCACGGGAACGCCCGCTGCGCGCATGGTGCGCCGGGCCTCGTCCTTGTCGCCCATGCGGCGAATCACTTCGGCGGAAGGGCCAATGAACTTGATCCGGCATTTCTCGCAGAGCTCGGCAAAGCCGGCATTCTCAGAGAGCAGCCCGTAGCCGGGATGAATGGCCTGCGCGCCGGTAACGATGGCCGCAGACAGCACTGCGGGCATGTTCAGGTAGCTCCCGGAAGCGGGCGCCGGGCCGATGCAAACGCTCTCGTCCGCCAGGGACACATGCAGCGCATCCCTGTCCGCCTCGGAAAACACCGCCACCGTGGAGATGCCCATCTCCTTGCAGGAGCGGATGATGCGCACGGCAATTTCGCCCCGGTTGGCAATCAAAATCTTGGGAAACAATGTAAAAAGCCTCCTGAAACCACTTTGTGGCCTGGATTGGGAATCCATCTGCGGATTCCGGACCGGCGGGCAGCGGTTCGTAAACCGCACTCCGGCAATCAAGGGTTTTGCCCGCCGACAATCAGGGAATGATAAAACTGAACTCACCCATCGTGCACACTTCGCCGCCGACCCTCGCCTCGCCGCGAACCACATACACGTTCATCTTGCTGCGCAGCAGCGTGGCGCTCAGCTCCAGCACATCGCCGGGGCGTACCATCCTGCGGAAGCGCACCTTGTCAATGCCGGCATAATAGGCGGTCTTGCCGCCGGCCAGCAGATCCTGCAGCAGCATGCAGCTGGCCTGGGCAATGATTTCGCATTGCACCACACCGGGCATCACCGGGTTCCCGGGAAAATGGCCATCAAAGAACCATTCGTTGCCCCGGGCGGTATATTTGCCGCGGGCCACGCCCTCTTCATCCAGCCAGGCCTCGTCCAGCAGCAGCATGCTGTTCCTGTGGGGCAGAATATTCATAATCTCTTCTCTGTTCATAGAAACTCCTCTGATATTCCAATAGAAACACACGGGATTTGAGCGAACTATCCATCAATTCATGGCTGCCAGCTAGGGCAGCCCACGCAAAAATGCCGGAAAGCGCGCCGAAGCTCAGCACAGCTTGAACAGCGTCTGCCCGTATTCCACCACATCTCCGTTGCGCACGCAGATATCCACTACCTCGCCGTCGAAATCTGCGGTGATTTCGTTCATCAGCTTCATGGCCTCCACGATGCACACCACATCGCCCTTCTTCACCTTGCTGCCCAGCTCCACAAAGGGCTTGGCCTCCAGGGAAGCCGCAGCGTAAAACACGCCCACCATCGGGCTCTTGATCTCCCGGGCGCGGTTGAAATCCACGGTGGCCTGCTCCTCGGGAGTGATGGAGATGGTTTGCACAGGCGCGGCGGCGGGAGCAGCCTCCTGGACAGCCGCCTTATGCTCGCATTCGATGCGGATGCGGCTCTCGTTCTCGGAAACCTCCAGCGCGCTCAGGCCGTTTTCCCGCACGATCTGGGCCAGTTCCTTGATTTGCTTGATATTCATACGCACCTCCGAAGCGCGATTGCGGCGTTGTGGCCGCCGAAGCCCAGGGATACGGAAATCGCGGCCTCAGCCTGCGCCTCCCGGGCGGTGTTGGGCACATAGTCCAGGTCGCATTCCGGGTCCGGCTCCTCCAGGTGGATGGTGGGGAAAATCACGCCGCGGCTCAATCCCAGCGCGCAGGCGATGCATTCCATGCCGCCCGCAGCGCCCAGCATGTGGCCCGTCATGGACTTGGTGGAGCTGATCAGCGAATTTCTCGCCTTCTCCTCGCCCAGCGCGGCCTTGATGGCCATGGTTTCGATGGAATCGTTCAAGTGGGTGCCGGTGCCGTGGGCATTGATGTAAAGCAGTCCCTCCGGGCTGCCTGCCTCCTCGAATGCTTCCTTAATGGCCCGCGCACCGCCTGCGCCGTCCGATGCCGGGGCGGTGATGTGGAAGGCGTCGCAGGTATTGCCGTAGCCGCAGATTTCCGCGTAGATCTTCGCGCCGCGGGAAACCGCATGCTCGTAATTCTCCAGCACCACGATACCCGCGCCCTCGCCCATCACGAAGCCGCCGCGCCGCTTATCAAAGGGCAGAGAGGCCGCATTGGGATCATCGGACTCGGTCAAAGCCTTGCAGTTTGCAAAGCCGCCCAGCGCCAGCGGATTGATAGAAGCCTCACTGCCGCCGGCAATGATGGCATCCGCATAGCCATGTTTGATGGCGCGGAAGGCCTCGCCGATGGTATTGGTGGAGGTTGCGCATGCGGTTACAACCGGCAGGCTCGGACCCTTGCAGCCGAAGCGGATGGCGATGTTGCCCGCGGCGATGTTGGAAATCATCATCGGTACGAACAGCGGGGAGACGCGGGAAGCGCCGCGCTTGGAGAGCTTATCGCACTCGGCCATCATGGTGCTGATGCCGCCGATGCCGCTGCCCACATACACGCCGAAGCGCTCGGGATTCACCCTGCCCTCGATGCCGCTGTCGGAAACTGCCTGGATGGCCGCCGCCATGGCATACTGGGTAAAGAGATCCATTCGGCGGGCGTCGCCCCGGGGAATGCCGTGGTTTTCGGGATTGAAATCCTTCACCTCGGCAGCCACGGAAACCTTCGTATCCGAGGGATCGAAGCGGCTGATCTTCCCCACGCCGCATACGCCATTCTTCAAATTTTCAAATATAGTTTCAATATCGCAGCCGATGGGCGAAATCGCGCCCAGGCCGGTAATTGCTACTCTGTTCATATTGTCCTCCTGGAGGAAATCAGATGTACATACCGCCGTCTACCTTCAGTACGCAGCCGGTGATGTAGCCCGCCTCTTCGCTGGCAAGGAAGCGCACCGCGTTCGCCACATCCTCCGCCCTGCCGATGCGGCCCATGGGCACGGCGGCGATTCCCGCCTTCAGCGCGGCTTCGGGCATGGAAGCGGTCATATCCGTCTCAATGAAGCCCGGGGCCACGGCGTTTACCGTAATTCCCCGGGAGGCGCACTCCCGGGCGATGGTCTTGGTGAGGCCGATCAGGCCCGCCTTGCTGGCGGAATAGTTCGCCTGGCCCGCATTGCCCATCATGCCGGAGACGGAAGAAATGTTGATGATCCGGCCGCTCCTCCTGCGCAAAAACTGCGGCAGGCAGGCGTGGATCATGTTGAACGCGCCGGTGAGGTTGGTATCCACAACTGCGCGGAAATTTTCGGCGCTCATGCGCATTGCCAGCATATCGCGTATGATGCCCGCGTTGTTCACCAGTATATCCGGGGCGCCCAGTTCATCGCAGACCTGCTTGAAGGCCGCCGCAGCCTGCTGCTCATCCGCCACATCGCATTTCAGCACCATGGCTCGCACGCCCTTTTCTTCGATGGCCCGCTTGGCTTCCTCCGCCGCATCGGCCCGTCCCGCATACAGGATGGCTACGTCGCAGCCGGCGTCCGCCAGCTTTTCGGAAATCGCGCGGCCAATGCCCCGGGAACCGCCGGTCACGAGAGCGATCTTACCCTTCATTGCAAGCCTCCTTGAGTTTTTCAATGTCCTCCGGCTTCTCCACATTAAGCACCTTCGCATCCGGCAGGGTCTTGCGGATCAGGCCGGACAGAGTCTTGCCCGCGCCCAGCTCCACAAAGAGGGAAATATCCTTCAAGCCCTCGATGGTCTGCTGCCAGCGCACCGGATTGCAAACCTGCCTGCTCAGCAGCTCCGCAGCGTTCGCGCCGTAGGGCCGGGCATTCACATTTGCATACAGCGGAACAGCGGGAACCTTCAATTCTTTATCCGCCAGGTATTCCGCCAGCTCCCGGGAAGCATCCGCCATCCATGGGGTGTGGAACGCGCCGCTCACCTTGAGCCGCATCATGCGCCCCTTCTCCTGGGAAATGCGCGCGGAGAGGGCGTCAAAGATTTCCGCCCGGCAGGCGACCACCGTCTGCCCGGGACAATTGTAATTCACAGGATAGGCCGCCTCCGGAAATTCCCGGCAGATTTCCTCCACCTGCCCGGCGTTCAGCCGCAGCACAGCGCCCATTGCGCCCTGCACCTTTTCGGCGCAGGCCTGCATAGCCTCTCCCCTGCGGATTACGAAGCGGAATGCCCCATCAAAATCCATCACGCCCGCGAAGCCCGCAGCGGCCACCTCTCCCAGGGAGAAGCCCGCGCAGCAATCCGGCTTCACGCCGGCATCCACCGCTGCCGCAGCGCATGCCCAGTCCATCGTGAACAGGCAGGGCTGGGTATTGATGGTCTGGTTCAGCTCCTCAGCAGGGCCGTTAAAGCACATATCGATGGTGCCGGGGCGAATTGCCTCCGCGCGGTCAAAGATGCGCCGGGCGGCAGGGGATGCTTCATACAGCTCCCTGCCCATGCCCGGATACTGCGCGCCCTGTCCGGCAAATACGAATGCTACCGCAGCCATTTCCTGCCCTCCGCCAGCAGAGTTTCAGCCTCGGAAAACATCTCGCGGATGATTTCGGCGGCGCTCTGCTCCTTCTTCACGATTGCGGCAATCTGGCCGGCCATCACAGTGCTGTTCACCATATCGCCCTCCACGGCAGCCCGGCGGAGCGCGCCGGTGCCGTGCTTCTCAATTTCCTCGTTGGTCACGCTGGAATCATATTCCATCTCCTGCATCTGGCGGGCGAGGATATTCTTCAGGCAGCGCACCGGATGGCCCAGGCGCTTGCCAGTCACGATGGTATCGATGTCCCGTGCGGAGATCACCTTCTGCTTGTAGTTCGGGTGCACCTGGCATTCCTCGGCAACGAGGAAGCGGGTGCCCACCTGCACGCCCTGCGCGCCCAGCATGAATGCCGCAGCCACGCCACGGCCATCGCCGATGCCGCCGGCAGCGATCACGGGGATGTCCACCGCGTCCGCCACCTGGGGAACCAATGCCATGGTGGTCAGCTCGCCGATGTGGCCGCCGGATTCCATGCCCTCGGCGATCACGGCGGTTGCGCCCTCGCGGGCGACGCGCTTGGCAATCGCAGTGGAGGGAACCACGGGAACCACCTTGATGCCCGCCGGCACCCATTCCTTCATGTACACGCCGGGCAGGCCCGCGCCGGTGGTAACCACTTCCACCTTTTCCTCCAGGATCACCTTGGCAACCTCGGGGGCGTGGGGGCTCATCAGCATCACATTCACGCCGAAGGGCTTGTCCGTGAGCTCCCGGCAGGCGCGGATTTCCTTGCGCAGGTATTCCGCATCGGCATTCATGGCGGAGATCAGGCCCAGGCCGCCCGCATTGGAAACCGCCGCTGCCAGCTTGTGCTCGCTCACCCATGCCATGCCGCCCTGGAAGATCGGATATTCAATGCCGATCCGATCGCAAATATCGGTATGAATCATGCCTGTGCCTCTTCGATCTTGGCAACCAGCGCCTTCATGTCCTTTACTTCCGGATCCAGCTCGATGGTGATGCCGGCTTCATCTTCAATCTGCATCACGAGATCCGCGATGTCCAGGGAATCCAGGGCCAGGTCCTCGAAGGTGGAATCCATGGTGATGGTGTTCACGTCGATGCCCTTGTAATCTGCCAGCTTGGCTGCGAGAGTTTCGAAATTCATGTTGTTATCCTCCAATATTGTATGATTGTTGTTTTTGATTTATATGGAATACGAATCAGCTTCGTGTCCACTCTATGATACATGCTCCCGTCGTGAGCCCCGCGCCAAATGCGCTCAGCGCCAGCACATCGCCCTTCCGAAACCTGCCTGCGCGGTTTTCCTCGTCCAGCAGGATGGGAAGGCTCGCCGAGGAGGTATTGCCCCGGCAGGATACGTTCGTGGGAAACTTTTCCTCCGGCTGCTTCAGCCTGCTGCGCACCGCGTCCACGATGCGCTTGTTGGCCTGGTGCAGCAGGAAGTGGTTGATTTCATCCATGCCCAGCCCGGCAGCTTCAGCCACCTGCCTCAAATCCGCCGTGGAATGGGAGACTGCAAACTTGTAAATCTCCTGCCCATCCATGTAGAGCCGCCGCGCGGGAATCTTCTCCTGCACAAAGGGGCTGTTGCCGGGATCGGGCTGGATGTTCAGCGGTTCAGCATTTCCATCGCTGGTGAGGCGGGAAAAGAACTTGCCCTCCCCTGCGCCCACCACCGCAGCGCCCGCACCGTCGCCGAAGAGCACGCAGGTGCTCCGGTCGGTCCAGTCCACCAGCCGGGTCATGCCTTCCGCAGAAATGATCAGCACTTTTTCTGCCTTCCCGGCCTTGATGTAGGCGTCCGCCATATCGAGGGCATAGATAAAGCCCGCGCACGCGCCGTTCAAATCCAGCGCCGGGCAGCCCGTTCCCAGCGCGCCCTGCAGCACGCAGCCCATCGAGGGAGTCACGGTATCGCCCCGCACGGTGGTGCAGATCAGGAAATCAATGTCCGCCGCAGTGAGCCCCGCATTTTCCAGCGCCCGCTCCCCGGCGGCCTTGCCCAGCTCCAGCAGGCTTTCATTGGTGATCACCTGCCGGGTGGAAATGCCTGTGCGGCTGCGAATCCATTCATCGCTGGTATCCAGAAATTCGGTCAGCCGCGCATTGGTCAGCGTGTACGCCGGGAGCGCGCTGCCGGTACCCAGAATATTCATTATTCTTCGTCCTTTCCGCATGCAAAGTCATATAGGCTCATGCGCATGAAGTTATTCATCTTTTCAAGGCCGGACATGATGGCGTCCAGCTCCTGCTGGCTGAGGTCCTTGGTGATGGCCCGCACCATCTGGCGATGGAAGTAGCGGTGGGCGATCTCGGCACGCCGGCCCTCCTGGCTAAGCACGATCTGAACCCGGCGGGCATCCTCCGTGGATTTCTCCTTGGTGATATAGCCCTTTTTCTCCAGCCGCTTCACCATAGCGGTAACAGAGGGCAGGGTGATATCCAAATCCGCTGCGATATCGGTCACAGTGGCGCCCGCTTCCCCCTGCTTTCCAATGCTCTCGAGCATGTGCATTTCGCTCAGGCTCAGGTTATCCTTGCTCAGGTGGCGCAGCATAACCTCCTCCACCTTGTTGATGGATCGGTAGGTGGTGGTGAGCATTTCGTTGAGCGCGTTCAAAATCGGGTCCATTTTCTCAGCTCCAAATAAATTAATTAGTCTAACAAATTATATTTCGAATCCCGGCCGTTGTCAAGCATTTTACATAGAAATATCCAAATCGTGTATGGTTCGGAGCAGAAAAAACTCCCTGTTTTATACGAAACAGGGAGCAAAAATATACTGAATTTATACGGAAATACCTCAAATTCTCACATGTACCCGGCGGCGTTTTCCCTTTTCGGACGTGGTTTTTTCGGATTCCGGGGCGGTATTTTCCGTGATATTTTCCGGCTGCTTTTCTTCGGATTTCTCCGGTGCGGGAGCAGGATTTTCCATCCGCTTTTCTTCGGTTTTCACCGGCGCGGAAGCATCATCATCGAAGCCCTCGCGCTTCATGCCGGCGGATTCCTTGATCATTTCGATCTCGCGCACCTTCATCTTCTCGCCGTTGAAAATATCATAGAGTACCGGCACCACGAAGAGGGTCATCAGCGTGGCGTAGCTCAGGCCGCCGATGGTAACCACCGCCATGGGCTGCATCATTTCCGCGCCCATGCCCTTGGCGAGGGCCATGGTGCTCATGCCGAGGATGGTGGTGAGGGCGGTCATCAGGATGGGGCGCAGGCGGATGCGGCCGGTTTCAACCAGGGCTTCCCGCTTGCTCATACCCGCAATGCGCATCTGGTTTACGCTGTCAATGAACACGATGCCGTTGTTTACCACCACGCCGGAGAGCACCAGGAAGCCCACCATCGCGATGATGGAGAGGTCCATTCCGGTGATGATCAGCGCCAGCAGGCCGCCGGTGAAGGCCAGCGGGATGGTGAACATAACGATGATCGGGGATTTGAAGGACTGGAACTGCGCCACCATGATCAGGAAGATGAAGAGCACGGCGATGCCCAGCATGAGCAGCAGATCCTCCATGTAGCCCATCACGGCCTCATTTTCGCCGGAAAGGCTGATCTCGCAGCCCTCGGGCGGCTGATACTCGGCCAGCAGGGCTTCCAAATCGCGGCTGACGAGGTTGGCGCTGTACCCCTCTGCCACAGTGAAGGATACGGAAACCACGCGCCTCTGGTTGTCGCGGCTGATGCTGGAGAGGCTTTCGCCCTCGGTGATGCGGGCAATATCGCCGATGCGCACGCTCTTGGTGCCATTGGCGGAGGTCACTTCGATCTCCATATCCTCGATATCATCGGGGGTCAGCTTGGAATTGCGGTCCTCGGATACATAGATGGTGTATTCCCGGCCATCCAGCGTGGCATTGGTGAGCTCCACAGCCCCGTAGAGGCGCTGGGCAATGTACTGGTACACCTGGGCCACGGAGAGGGAATTATCGCTGGCGAGCTCCTTATCCACCACGATGGTGAGCTTGGGCTCGGCGGTGCTGGAACCATCGTTTACTTCCTCGGCGCCTTCCACCTGGCGGCAGATTGCGGCAACCTCACGGGCCGCAGTGCGCAGGTCTTCAATTTCGGAGCCGGTGATATCGATGGAAATGCCGCTGCCTGCCAGTGCGGAGAGGTCCATGGTGCTCTCCTTCACGTTCAGCACAGTGCTTCCATCTGCAGTGAATTCAGCGCATGCAGCTTCGATATCCGCCGCGATTTCGGCATTTTCACGCACACCTTCCTCCACAAGAATATAATAGCTGTACTCGCCGCTGCCGCCCATCATGCTCATCATGCTCATGCCAGAGCTCGCGGAGAGGCTCACGTCGTTTACATCTTCCACATCCATGATGCGGTTCATAATTTCAATTGCTGCAGCTTCCCGCTCGCTCTCGGGCATTTCAGTGTCCTTGAAGGAGAGGGATGCGCTCATCTGCTCGGTAGAAACGCTGGGCATCAGGGAAATGCCCATATCCTTCACCTGGTATACGGAGAAGGCCAGCAGACCCACCGCCAGCAGGATCACCAGCAGCTTCGCCTTCAGCGCGCCGCGCAGCAGCACGGCATAGCCCTTCTGTATCTTTTCAAAGATGCGGTGGCGCTTGGGCTTTTTCTTTTTAAAGAGCGTGGCGGCGAAGGAGGGCACCACAGTCATGGCCACCACCAGGCTGGCCAGCAGGGAGAAGGCGATGGTGAGGCCCATATCCCCGAAGAGATCGCGGGCCATGCCATCGATGAAGATTACGGGCAGGAACACGCAGATGGTGGTGAGGGTGGAGGAGAACAGCGCGCCGCCTACCTGGTTTACGCCGCGTATGCAGGAAGTGAGCAGGGGCAGGCCCTCCTCGTCCCGCAGACGATAAATATTTTCGATGGAAACGATGGAATTATCCACCAGCATGCCCACGCCCAGCGCAAGGCCGGAGAGGGACATGACGTTCAGCGTGATGCCGCTGAAATACATGCACACGAAGGCCACAACCACGCTGGCAGGAATGGACAGGGCCACGATGAAGGTGGGCCGCCAGTCCATCAGGAACAGCAGCAGGATGGCCACTGCCAGGATGCCGCCGGAGATCAGGTTATCGATTACAGAATCCACAATGATGTTGATGTAATCGCCCTGGTTCATCATCTCCACAACATGGAGCTTGGAGTTTTCCGCCATCAGCTTTTCGCTCTCGGCGGTGATATTCTTTGCCACCTCGGCAGTAGAGGCGGTGGACTGCTTCTCGAAGGAGAGCATGATGCCGTTTTCGCCGTTTACGAGGGTGAAGAGATCGGCGCTGTTATCGCTGATTTCCACGCTGGCCACATCCAGCAGGCGCACATCATCCACGGTTTCCATACCGAGGGAGAAGAGCTTGAGCTGCTTGAGCTCGGCGAGGGAGGAAAATTCATTGCCCACGCTCACGAGGTAGCGGTCCTCGGCATTGGAGACATAACCGGCGGGCAGCTCCAGGTTCTGGGAGCCGAGGATGGCGGAGATGGTTTCCACGGTGATGATGCCGTCGATGCCCGCCTCCTCGAGGGCCTTATCGCGGTTTTCGATGAATTCGGTCCATGCCTCGTTCAGCTCATCTTCGCCGTCCCGCAGGGCGGAATAGGCCTTGGCAAGGCCGCTGTCCGCCTGGTCACGGGCGGCCATCAGCTGTTCGCGGGCGGCGTTGAGATCGGTATCCTCGGCCACACCCTCGATCATGCCGCCGGGCAGGATGCCCCGGTTCAGCTTATCCAGCATGGTATCCACCTGGGCAATGCCGGCCTCCAGCTGGGCAACCGCGGCCTGGGCCTGGGCATACTGGGCGGAGAAGGCGTTGCCATCGGCAATCATCTGGTATGCCTTGTAGGCGTCGCTGGCCTTGATGGCAGCGATCTGGGCGTCAATGCCGGCAATCTGGGCGGCAAGAGCCTCCCGGCCATCGCTGTTTTCCAGCTGGGCAGTGAGATCGGCGATCTCCTGATCCAGCTCGGCAATGCGGGCGTCGCAGGCGGCGATCTGCTTTTCAGCGGCCTCGATGCGGCTCTGTACAGTGATCGTGCCATCCTCCAGCAGGGCGAGGGAATCCTTTGCTTCCTGCAGGGAGGCAGACTGGCTGTTCAGGGTTTCCCGCAGCGCATCGTGGCGTGCGGAGAGGGCGTCCACATCCGCCTGGTACTTCTCCAGTGCAGCCTGCGCGATGACGAGTCTCGCCCGGAGTTCCTCCAGGGATTCGCCCTCCGCCTCGGCAACGCCGAGGAGATTATCCAGCAGGGAAACCTCCGGCACGGGTTCAGCGGTGATTTCCGCAGTGGGAGCGGCAGTTTCGGGGGCGGCGGTGCTGTCCGCCGCAGCCTCCATGGTGGGCTCTGCGGTGGTTTCCGCGCTTGCCGCAACCGTTGCTTCGACGGCTGCTTCGGCAATCGTTTCAGCCGTGGGTTCCGCAGTAATTTCAGGGGTAGGTTCAGCGGTGGGCTCCAAGGTGGCCATGGCGGCCTCCAGCGCGGCGATGCGGTCCGAGAGATCATTCACATCCCGCTGGGCGGCATCCCGGTTCACGATGGCGCTTTCCAGCTCGCCGCGCACAGCGGAGATTTCAGCCTCGTTGGCGGCGACCTCGCCCTCGAGCCGGGCAATGGTGGCCTTCAGGGAATCCACATCCAGCAGCTTCAGATCTTCAATATACTTCTGCTGGGAAGCCTTCAGGGCGAGCTGCTCATCCCGGGATTTCTGGGCGGCGGCCAGCTGTTCGGAAAGCGCGCCGGAGGGCACGGAGCCCATGGAATCCAGCTGGGCCTGCAGGGCTGCGCGCTGGGTTTCCAGGGCGGATAGGGATTCGGCCACCTGGGCAAGCTGGGCCTTTTCCGCCTCGCTGAGGTTCGCAAGGGAATCCATCTGGGCGAGGGCGGCCTTTGCCCCATCCAGCTGAGCAGTCAGTTCAGTTTTCTGGGCCGTGAGCTGCTCGATGGCTGCGGGCATGGCCATTGTGCCCTGCTCGATGGCGGCCAGGGCCTCGTCAATCTGGGCATAGGCGCTCACCTGGGCGCGGCCCAGCTGGGATTTGCCGGAGGAAAGCTGGGATTTCGCATCCAGCAGCTGCTGCTCCACCTCGGCCAGCTCATCATCCACTTCGGCGAGGATGGCGCTGTTGAGGGCGTCGATGCGGCTCTGCTCAATGGTGATATCCACCTGCTGGGTGAGGATGCCGGAAGCCGTGACGCGGGCCACGCCGTCCACCGCCTCATACTTGGGAATCAGTTCATCCTCCACATAATCGGAGAGGGCATAGAGATCGGTATCATCCATGGATACGGTGGTGACCGTGACCGGCAGCATATCCGGGTTCAGCTTCATGATCACCGGGGTGCCGATGGCATCATCCCAGGAGCCGGAAATCTGGTCCACCTCGGAGGAGATTTCGATCATGGCGGTGTTCATATCCGCGCCGGATTCAAACTCCATCACCACCATGGACAGGTTTTCACTGGAGCTGGATGTAATGTTTTTCACATCGGTGAGGGTGGCGAAGGCCGCCTCCAAGGGACGGGTCACATCGCCCTCCACGGCCTCGGGAGTAGCGCCGGTGTAGGTGGTGTACACGATCACATAGGGCAGGTCCATGCTGGGCAGCAGGTCCGTAGTCATGTTCATGAAGGAAATCACGCCCAGCGCGATCACCAAAATGATGCCTACGATGACGGTATAGGGTTTTTTTACACTGAATTTTGCTAGCATTGGGTTTCCTCCGTTTCGGCAATCAGGGCATCCAGGAAGTCCGTCAGGATTTCAGCAAGAAGCATGCCACGCTCCTCGCCAATGCGCGCCACTGCGCGGCGCATGACGGACATGCGGCGTTCCAGCTCCTCCTCAAAGCGGCGCTTTCCCGCTTCGGTGGGCTGGATATATACCACGCGGCGATCATTTGGATCATCCACGCGCTCCACATAATTCTGCTCCACGAGGCGGTTCACCGCCTGAGTGGCGGCGGGTTTGGATACCATCATAAAGCGGCTCACATCCGTCATGCGCACCCGGGATTGCGGCTCCTCGCCGCCGAAGAGCAGGCCGAAGGTGACCACATCGCAGCTGCTTTCCTTCATGCTGGCGTCCTGGCGGCGGTTCAGCTTGCCCAGCCGCGATATCACGGAATACAGGGTGCGAACTTCCTCGCTGTTCATTGCTTTTCCCTCCATTTAGTTTTGCAGGTTAACAATTATTCTAATGAATTGTTTTGCAGCAAACAAGTTTAATTTCGTTAATTATCCAGGGAAAGAAAAAATCCCCGATGAAAAAACATCGGGGATTGAAAAATTGCGATTCCGCCTGACGGCCATCAAAGCACTTTGCCGAGGAACTCCTTCAGGCGGGGCGTCTTGGGATTGCCGAGCACTTCGTCCGGCGTACCCTGTTCGAGGATAACGCCGCCATCCATGAACACCACCTTGTTCGCCACATTCCGGGCGAAGCCCATCTCGTGGGTAACCACCAGCATGGTATAGCCGTTGCGGGCCAGGCCCTGCATTACGGAGAGCACCTCGCCCACCATTTCAGGGTCGAGGGCGGAGGTGGGCTCGTCAAAGAGCAGCACTTCCGGGTCCATTGCCAAGGTGCGGGCGATGGCAACGCGCTGCTTCTGGCCGCCGGAGAGCTGGCGGGGCTTGGCGTTGATGTACTGGGCCATGCCCACCTTTTCCAGAATGGCGACGGCCTTCTGGCGGCTCTCCTCCGCACTGCGGCCCAGCACCTTGCGCTGGCCCACCATGCAGTTCTGCAGAACCGTCATATTGTTGAAGAGGTTGAACTGCTGGAACACCATGCCCACCTTGGCATAGTATTTCGGCAGGGAGAGATCGCCGGTCTGGATATTTTCGCCGTGGAACAGGATTTCGCCGCCGCTGGGCGTCTCCAGCAGGTTGATGCAGCGCAGCAGCGTGGATTTGCCGGAACCGGAGGAACCGATGATGCAGGTGACCTCGCCCTTCTTGGCCACGAAGTCCACATCCTTCAGTACCTCATGGCTGCCGAAGGATTTGCGCAGGTGGCGGATTTCGATTACATTGTCCATGCGTCAAACCTCCTTATGCACGGTGATGGCAGCGCGGCTGTCGGACTGGGAACCGTGGATCATGTAGTTCTCGGGGCCATCCATCTTCTTCTCAATGAAGCGCAGGATGCGGGTGATGGAGAAGGTGAGCACCAGGTAGATGATGGCGATGATGAAATAGGTTTCGAAATAGCGGAAATAGGTGCCCGCTGCGGACTTTGCCTGGAAGAACAGCTCGGTAACGGAGATGACGTTCAGCACGGAGGAGTCCTTGATGTTGACCACGAATTCATTGCCGATGGAGGGCATGATATTGCGGATGGCCTGGGGCAGGATGACGGAGCACATGGTCTGCCAATGGGTGAGGCCGATGGCGTGGGCCGCCTCCACCTGGCCGCGGTCGATGGAAATGATGCCGCCGCGGATGATCTCCGCCATGTAAGCGCCGGTATTGATGGACACGATGAAGATGGCGGCCACGAGGCGGGGCATGGCGATGCCCAGGGCCTGCTGCGCGCCGTAGAAGATAACCATGGCCTGCACGATCATGGGCGTGCCGCGGAACACCTCGATATAGATGGTGAGAACGCCATGCAGCAGCTTCAGCAGGGCCTTTTTCCACTTGGGAGCGCGGGGACCGAGCTCAATGGTGCGCGCGATGGCCACCAGCAGGCCCAGCAGGAAACCCAGCACCGTACCGGTAATGGCGATCAGCAGCGTGGTGCCCGTGCCGCGCAGGAACAGGCCGCCGTATTCCTTGGCCAGAAAGCCGACCCAGCCGAAAAATGTAGTTGGCATGATATCCTCCTAGATAAAATCAATTGTATTTCTACTTATATAATACATGGCACGGGGCGCGCCTGCAAGCGCGCCCTGTGAAGGTCGTGTCAATTCTTGACACTTTCACTGAAAATCTGCGAATTTTCAGTGATTTTTTAAACTGCGGATTGCTGAAATCAAAGATTTCCGGGCGCAATCCTGACGGTTGGTTTTGTTTTTTCGCCACTCCGTTCTGAAAAAACCAAATCCGCCGTACATGCCGCCGGATTTGATTTTCAGGCCGTTCTGCACAGATCCCACGCTTTGCTCCGCCGGACTGGCGGAAAAGGGGCCGGATCCAGGGCGCGAGAACGCCCGGAAGCCGAGGAAGCAAGGCAGAAAATGAAGGAGCTTACCCGTACGTAAGTGACCGATTTTTCTGCCGAAGCTGACTCCTGTGGGGAATTCTGACGATCCGATAATTTCGAGCCAATTTTTCGTCAGATCCAGCAGAGAATCCGAAGGCTTACTGGAGCGTAAGTCGAGGATTCGGCGCGCCGAGCTGGCGGAAAAGGGGCCGAAATCTTAGGATGCGCTGGGCTGGGCCGCCTGCGCCTCACCCATGATGGCTACGCGCTCCTCTTCGGAGATGGTGGCCAGCGCTTCGTTGATGCGGGCGGTGAGTTCGCTGCCCTTTACAACGCCGACGGCGATGGTGGTGTCAGCGGGATCGGCCTCGAAGCCCATGCCGTCCTCGAAGGCGACGTAGGTGAGGTTGGGATTGGTGGCAACTGCGGATTCTGCGCCGGGACGCTCGGATACATAGCCATCGATTGCGCCTGCGTTCAGGGCGACGATCATGGTCGGGAAGGTATCCATTGCGGGCTGCTGGGAAACGCCTTCAATCTGCTCGATCACGGTGTAGTGGAAGGTATTCAGCTGGCCGGTGATGCGGGCGCCGGAGAAATCGGCCAGGGAGGTGGCGTTGGCATAGGCGCTGTCCTTGGCAACTACGATAACCAGGTCGCTCTCATAGTAGGGATCGGAGAAATCGATGGTGAGCTTGCGCTCATCGGTGGGGCTCATGCCTGCGATGATGCAATCGATGGAGCCGGCCATCAGGGAGGGGATCAGGCCGTCCCATTCGGTCTTGACGATTTCCAGGTCCATGCCCAGGTATTCGGCAACGCGCTGTGCGATGCGCACATCATAGCCATCGGCATATCCGCCGCCGGCAAGGGGAACTGCCACATCGCTCGCATCGGTCTGGGTCCAGTTGAAGGGAGCATAATTGCATTCCATGCCCACGCGCAGGGTTTCGGCGCATGCAGCGGACATCACGAGCATCAGGACGATCACGATAGCGAGAATTCTTCTAGTCATTGTAGTTTACCTCCGAAAAAAATTTTTCTTGGTCACGTACTGAACGTGGCAAGCGATGGTGAAGCGAAGGGACGCGCCGACAGATGAATGATGCAGCAGATGGCGGATGCAGAAATCGCATGCGTACTGGAGGTACGTAAAGATTTTTACAGGCGGCAGATGCTGTATCAGGCGCTGTCCGCGCCGGCCCTGAGTTCATCAGCGATTGCCAAAACAAAAGCGGTTGCAGCACGCGCTACAACCGCCAAAACATACAACAAAAGTGTAGTTGACCAGCAATAGCGCTCCACAATTCCCGATGGAATTGTGACAGTCGCACAGATCTTATCCATGCGCCCAAATCCGGTTCCTTCAAGGAAACCTTCATTTCGGCGGCGTACCCTTTCACCCGGGATCAACGCTGCTTGAACAGCTCCTCCGGCTTACTCATGAACAACCGCGCCTCTAATTGCGTTCGGTTCGATGAACCTTGCCAATATGATACCGCAAATATGATTTTTGTCAAGGGGAGATTTTTAATTTAACATGAACTATACATTTCCCATTCTTTCCCGAATCAATTCTATGGAATCCAATATATTCTGCCGCAGCATCACTGCCGAGCAGGGCGCATACCCCTGCATAACATAATCCTCTTCCGCATGAATATACACATCGAACAGGGCAGGAATATCCTCCATATCCCCCACCTTGCCCAACAGGTATACAGCCGTTTCCTTGGCATCATCCATCATTCTATCCGACTGAATACACGCGCGCAGTTCCCCGGCAAGTCCGGTTTCTCCGGCTTCATACATCTGCAAAAAGCGTCGCGCCAGCTGCCCGTCACAAACGACCGTCCAAGCCAGCCTTGGCTCGCCCGTCATCCGGTAATTCACCCTTCCACCCTCCTTTCGGATGGAAAAACGGCTGAAAATGATATCAATCAAGCCATCTCCGGTACCAATTCGGTAGTGATACAGCCTTTTTGCCGCTTTTTTCTGTCTTCTGTGCAGCAGCGCGCTGTCCTTGAAGCGGCCGTTGATCCACTCGTGACAGCACACATCTCCCCTGCTGCACTGGAAATAATCTACTCCGGAAAAGTACAGCAGATAGCAATCTTCCCCTTCCAAGCGCAGCACGACCGTATTTCCCCTGCCGCCATCGAAATCAATATCGGAAATATCGTAATCATGGAAAATATCCTGCCAGAGGAATTTGCGCATCGCGCGGTCCTCCGGACAAGGAATTTCATGTGTATAGTTATTCATAGCCTACCTCCACTTCCATTATATCATATCCCGCGCCCGATTAACAGACGCAGCCTTGATGAACGGCAGATTTCCTGCTAAAATATCCGTATAACAGATGCTTTTCAGGAGGTTCGCCATGAAAATTTCCAAGCGGGATGCGCTGATGTGGTTTGAATTTTTCGCCCAGCTGCCGGAGGGCGAGGAGCTGATGCCCTGGCAGCAGGAAATTGTATATTCGGTATTTTCCCAGATCGAAAGTGCCGTGGAGGCCCGCCACGCCGCGCTGATGGCGGAAATTCCGGGCCTGAAGAGCCTCGAAGGCCGCACGAATTACGCAGGCAACGGCGAAAAATTCGCAAAAGGCTGCAAATCCTGCCTGCTGGGCACGGGCCTGAGCGCCATCCGCAAGACCAACAAGTGCAACATCGAATGCCGCTTCTGCTACAATTTCGGCGAACTGGACTGCCAGCCCCCCATCGGCGAGGGCATGTGGGAAATCGGCGGCTCGAAATTCCGCGAGGAAGATATTGAACTGCTGCTCAGCATGGGCAACCGCCCCACCGGCATCAGCTATGTTTACCTCGAACCCTTTATGGAAATCGAAAAATATTACGGCATCATCAAAAAATTCCGTGCCGCCGGCATTCACCAGCACATGTACACCAACGGCCTGCTGGCAAACGAGGAAAACCTGAAGGCACTGGCCGAGGCGGGCCTGGATGAGTTGCGCTTCAACCTGGGCGCAACCAACTGCTCGGATAAGGTAATCGAGAACATCCGTCTGGCAAAGAAATATTTCCCCAGCGTGGGCATTGAAACGCCCATGACCCCGGAATTCTTCGAAGCCTTCCTCGCCAAGAAGGAGAAGATACTCTCCACCGGGCTGGATTTTATCAACTGCGCCGAGCTGCACCTGAATCCCAACAACATCGCAAATTACGAAGGCGAGCCGATGTACATCTGCCGCCAGGGTTATATCTCCCCCATCTGGAGCCGGGAGCTGACGCTGAAATTCATGCGCATCGCCGCCGAGGAAGGCTGGGATATCGCCGTGCACGATTGCTGCAACCGCACGAAGTTTGCCCGGGATCTGAACCTGCGGGCCAAGGAGGGCGGCTGGTTCGGCGCCAGCAGCTATGGCTGCGAATTCCCCGGCACGCCCTACGAGGCCTTCCTGCCCACGCTGACGGATGATGATTTCCACTTCATCGAGGAGGAACCGCTGCCGGAGGGATACAGGCCGGAAAATATGTTCTTCTGAGAAAAAGGACCGCAATTGCGGTCCTTTTTCTCATATCAATATCCCGGCAAAGCCCTGGCTGGCAAGAAAGATCAGGAAGGCGCAGCTGAATATGCCCGCCGTGCCCTCCACCCGCTCCGCGAGGGAATCCAGCAGGGTCGTGCAGGCCGCGAAAGCTAGCCCGCCCGCGACGGCATAGCGCAAAATTTCCCAGATGGAAAAGAGCATGCCCGCCGCCCAGGGCAAGGCTGCGAAGGTGATCGCGGCGAGGCATGCCTGCGGAATGCGCTTGTGCCGGGCTTCAGGAAGCATGCTGCGCTCTGCCAGCAGGGCCAGCAGGGAAACCGCCGCCATGAAGGGAATATTGATTCCCCGGAGCAGCAAATTCGGGATAAACGCCTTGAGCAGCACCACAGCCAGCAGCATCACCGCAAGGATTACGGCCAGCAGGATGTTGGCTGCATAGATGGTCTTTTTCATGGGATCAACCTCCCCACTCCGTCGCGCCGGAGGAAATATCCGCGCCGGTGACGTATGCCGCCGCAGCGTTCACGCCCTTGGCGATGGCCTTGGAGGTGACGGTGGCCCCGGAAATGGCGTCCGTCTGCGCGCTGCCGGAGGCGCCGATAAACTGCCGCAGGAAGGCTTCATCCCGCAGCGCCCGGGAACCCACGCCCTTGGTTTCCTCCATCTGCCGGATGGAAACCCCCGTAACCCTGCCGCCCGCGTCCACCCCGGTGAGCAGCACCACGCCGCCGGCATAGCCGCTGGTGGTGGTCTGGACCACATGGCCGTTCTCCGCCCGGAACACCCGGTCGATGGCCTCGTCCGCACCGTCATAGGGAATCTCGGTAAATTCCGAGCTGCCGGGCAGGAGCCGCCGCATCAGGGCAAGCTGCTCCCGGGCGGCATTCCTCTCCGCAAGGCCGGATACGGCCATGTTCGCGCCCAGCAGGATAAATGCCGCAGCCGCGATGATCAAAATTGCGCGCTTCATGCCAGCCCTCCCTCCTTGCCGTACACCCGCGGCGCAGTCAGCCGGTCAATCGCCCAGGCGCAGGCATTCATGAGGAGAATGGCGTAGGTCGCTCCCTCCGGGAAGAGGCCGAAGCGGCGGAAGAACAGCGTGAGCGCCCCGCATCCCGCACCGTAGATCAGCCTTCCCTTCGGGGTGACCGGCGAGGATGCGTAATCCGTTGCCATGAAGATGGCAGCCAGTACCGCGCCGCCGGTGAGCAGGTTGTAGAGCATCCATTCCACCGGGGATACGCTGCTGAACACCAGGGACAACAGCGCAAGGGTTCCGAGGTAAGCCAGGGGAATCCTGAAATCAATCACCCGGCGGAACACCAGGTACGCGCCGCCGAGGAGCAGCGCGAGCTTGGAAACCTCGCCGATGGAGCCGCCCATATCCCCGATGAAGCAGCTGAGCAGGCTCTCCCCCGGCAGCGCGGGCCGCTGCATATCATGGAGCGGCGTGGCGGAGGCCACCACATCCACGCTGCCCAGCAGCGGAAGCGGGGTTCCGGGCGCGGCATAGCGCACCAGCTGCATGGGAAAGAGCAGCATCAAAAAGGCCCGGGCGGCCAGCGCGGGGTTGAAGGGATTCTGCCCCACGCCGCCGCAGGCGAGCTTGCCGATCACCACGCCGAACGCGCCGCCCAGCGCGACGGTCCAGTAGGGCACGGAGGCGGGCAGGGTCATGCTCAGCAGCAGGCCGGTGACAGCGGCGGAGCCATCATCAATGGTGATGCGCTTCTTCATGAGCACATCGCAGATCAATTCCGCCAGCAGGCTCGCCGATACGCCCGCCAGCGCCACAAGCAGCGCCCGCAGGCCGAATTGCCACACTCCCGCCGCCAATGCCGGAATGAGGGCGATCACCACATCCAGCATGATGCGCCGGGTCGTGTCCCGGCTCTTGATATGGGGAGAGGTATTCACCAGCAGCTTCACTTTTTCGCCTCCTTGATGCTTCTTTTGGCTCCGCGGATCACTTCCACCAGCGGCAGCTTCCCGGGACACACATAGGCGCAGCAGCCGCACTCGATGCAGTCCATGGCGCTGTACCTTTCCAGCATTTCCACGGAATTTTTGCCCGCGTAGCGGTAGATGTAGAGGGGCTGCAGCCGCGCCGGGCAGGCCTTTACGCATCTGCCGCAGCGGATGCAGGCGGGGTTTACCGCGCTGTAATTCTTCTGCGGCGGCAGGCAGAGGATGGAATTGGTGCCCTTGATCACCGGAGCGGAGAGGTCCGCCTGGGCATAGCCCATCATCGGACCGCCGCTGATCACCTTGCAGGCGCCCTCCCTGAGTCCCCCTGCAGCGCGGATCAGCTCGCCGAAGGAGGTGCCGATGCGGGCGGTGAAGTTCTTCGGATCCCGCACGCCCTCGCCCGAGACGGTGACGATGCGCTCGATAACCGGCATGCCGAGGCAGACCGCCCGGTAAATCGAGGCGTAGGTAGCCACGTTGAACACCGCGCAGCCCACGCTGGCGGGCAGCTGGCCGGAGGGAACCTCCCGCCCGGTCACAGCCTGCACCAGCTGCTTCTCCGCGCCCTGTGGATAGCGAGCGGGCAGCACAAGCAGCTCCATCGAGCCTTCCTTCTCAATGAAGGGCTCGATCGCCTTCGCGGCTTCGCCCTTGTTGTCCTCCACGGCGATCACCATGCGCTCCGGGGCCAGCATGCGGCCCATAATCTTCATGCCTCCGGCCACCTGCTCCGGAAAAGTGCGCAGCAGCATGTCGTCAGAAGTGATGTAGGGCTCGCACTCGCAGGCGTTGGCAATCAGGGTATCAATCTTGCCGAGGCTGGTCATGGCCTTCACGCTGGCGGGAAAGGTAGCGCCGCCCATGCCCACGATTCCCGCCCGGCGGATGACGCCGAGGATTTCCTCCGCGTCCAGCGCGGCATAATCTTCCCGGGGCTGAATGGATGGGTCCGGGCTATCCTGGTAGTCGTTCTCGATCACAACAGAGGGCACATCCCGGCCGCTCACATGGCTGCGGGGCTCCACGGCGATCACCCTACCGCTAACCGATGCATGCACCGGCGCGCACAGGCCCTCGCCATCGCCCACCACCTGCCCCAGCTTCACATAGTCCCCCGCCTGCACCAGTGGCTTGCACTCCGCGCCGATGTGCTGCTGCATGGGAATGGTGACCTGCGCGGGCCGCACCGCCGAGGAGCAAGCCACGCCGGCGGATAGCTTCTTGCCATCTGCGGGATGGATGCCGCCGAAGAAAAGGGATTTCACGCTAAGCCACCGCCTTCCCCACCAGTTCCTGGAAGCCGCCGATGGCGATGGTGACCCGGCTGACAAGGTCCGCATCCCTTGCCTTGCCGCCCTCATCCACGGCGATGCCCGCCACCTGCGCGCCTGTCTTTCCCGTCACATAGGCGGAAAAGTTGGCTGCCTGCTCATTCCATTCATAGCGCGCGCCGCCATAGGCCTTCATGCCGTAGTTCGCACCCAGCTGGTTTTTGCTGGGAAGCGGCGCGGATACATCGCCCTCCAGCTCGCCATCGGAATCAAAGCGCACATCCGCCTGCAGGCTGTCGATCACGCAGCTGGTGATCACATCGCCGCGCATGGTGAGGGCCGCCACATCGCTGTCCAGCCGGGCAACTCCATCTGCATCCTCCCCGGCATTTTTGCTGTCCGCGATGGACTGGATGGAGCTGAGCTTCAATACATCCCCCTGCTGCGCGCCCAGATGGGAAGCATTGCGCACGGCGGCCTCAATGCCATTCACCAGGCCGTCCAGCCGGATGGTGGCGGAGGAGGCCAGGTCCACATCCGCCGCGTAGCCCCGCGCATCCACCGCGCCGCTGCGCAGCTGCTCCACGGTTTTCCCCACGGCATAATCCGCCAGCGCGGCTGCCTGCTGGTTCCATTCATATTTCGCGCCGCCGTAGGCCACCATGCCGTAATCTGCGCCCAGCTCATTCTTGCTGGGGATTTCAGCATTCAAATCCGTAGTGATCACGCCATTTTCATTGAAGTGCACCGCCGTGCTCACGCCGTCGATGGCGCAGGATGCAATCACGCCCCCATCATCCACCGTCACCGCCGTGAGGATCAGCTCATACTCCGCCGCGTTGTCCCCGCTGCCCGCCGCGCTGGCGGATATGCTGAGGCCGGTCTTCACCGCCGAAGCATCCCCCGCGATTTCCTGGGCCACCTCCCCGCCGCGCATGGCCGGAATGCCCGGCAGGCCCACCAGCAGCGTAAATGCCAGCGCGAGCGCTGCGATCAAAACGATTGCCTTCTTCATCTGCTTTTCCTCCAGTTTGCTGCATACTCTTATACAGAATAACCCGCACCCGCCGCCCTTCATACGCTTGAAATAAATGCCTGTTTGTTGTTTTTTGCCGCAGAGTGTAAATTGTCCCTGAAAATTGTTGACAATTCAAACCATTTTGTGTATCCTGATGAATGTTGATATATCAACAAACCAAGGAGCATGCATTATGATCAACCGTTTTGAACAGTTTTCCGCATCCATATCCAATATTTATAAGGCCATCCAGAAGATTGAGCGCGCCGAAATGGCCAAGTTTCACCTGCGGGGCCCCCATGTGCAGTGCCTCGTGGCGCTGCTGCGCAATCCCGATGGGCTTTCCCTCACCCGCCTCGGGGATACATGCGAAAAGGATAAGGCCGCCATCTCCCGCGCCATTTCCGAGCTGGAGCAGAAGGGCCTGGTCTATCGCGCCGTGAGCCCGGAGCGCTCCTACCGCACCCCCATATTGCTCACCGAAGCGGGGCAGGATGTTTCCCAGCGCATCAGCGCCGTGCTGGAGAGCGCCGTGGAGGAGGCCGGACAGGGCCTTGCCGCCGGAGAACGCGAAACCCTGTACTATGCCCTTGAAAAAATCGAAGCCAACCTGCGCAAAATCAGCGAGACCGGCGTGAAAGGATAAATACTCGTATGAAGACCCGCATCATTATCGATTCTACCGCGGACCTGGCCGCCGAGCTGCGTCCGCGCTTTACCATAATTCCCCTCACCCTGCGCTTCGGCGAGGAGGAATTCATCGACGGCGTAACCATCAGCCGCCGGGAATTCTATGAAAAGCTGGTGGAGAGCGATGTGCTGCCCACCACCAGCCAGGTTACGCCCTACACCTTTACCAATGCCTTCAGGCAGGCCGTGGATGCAGGCGAGGATGTGGTATGCATCACCATCTCCGGCAAGCTCTCCGGCACCTGCCAGAGCGCAATGATCGCGGCGGAAGATTTCCCGGGCAGGGTCTATGTGGTGGACAGCCACTCCGTAGCCCTCGGCTCCGGCATCCTGGCGGAATACGCCCTGCAGCTGGCGGACAGCGGCATGGAGGCGCGGGAGATTGCCGAAAGGCTCATTGCCGAGCGGGACAATGTGTGCCTGATCGCCATGCTGGATACGCTGGAATATCTAAAGCGCGGCGGCCGCATTTCCAAGACCACGGCCATCGCAGGCGAGCTGCTCTCCATCAAGCCGGTGATCAGCATTCCCAATGGCGAGATCACCATCCTGGGCAAGGCCCGCGGCTCCCGCAACGGCAACAACCTGCTGGTAAAGGAAATCCAGAAGGCCGGCGGTGTGAACTTCGCCCGCCCCGTGCTGCTGGGCTACACCGGCCTGAGCGACGCCCTGCTGCAGAAGTACATCCATGACAGCGCCCCCCTCTGGCAGGAGCACATGGATGAGCTGCATTCCACCATCGTGGGCAGCGTGGTAGGCACCCATGCGGGCCCCGGCGCTATTGCGGTGGCATTCTTCCGGAATTGATAGGAGGCATACAGATGAATACCAATAAGGCGCGCGAAGCATGGCGCTTCGCAAAATTCTTGTTCTTTTCCGTCAGCGCGGGCGTGATCGAAATCGGCA
This sequence comes from Clostridia bacterium, assembly GCA_017481065.1. Next base: position 27,639 of record JAFUPT010000151.1, read on the forward strand.
GCTTCGCGCTGCTTACCGAGTTCACCGGCTGGAGCTACTGGCCCCGCTACCTGATCGCCCTCGCCCTTTCGGTGCTCTGGAACTTCACGCTGAACCGCAAATTCACCTTCAAATCCGCCGCGAATGTGCCGCTGGCCATGGCGAAGGTGCTGGTTTACTACCTCATCTTCACGCCCCTTTCCACCCTGCTGGGCAATTACCTCTCCGAAACCCTGCATTGGAATGAATACCTGGTCACCGCCATCAACATGGTGCTCAATTTCTCCACGGAATACCTCTACCAGAGATTCTTCGTGTACGGAAAAAACGTGGATACAAAAAAGTAAAGGAAATGCGCCGCTGCAAAATGCAGCGGTTTTTCCTTTACTTTCTCATGAAATAATTTCGATGCATCCGGCCGCCATCTTCGCAGGCAGCAGATGCATTTTTGGATGCAGCCCCGCTTCTCTCGGGCAAAAATGGTATTATTTCCTGCAAATATCGAATATTTTTCGTTTTCTCCACCTCCGAAATCGAAAAAATGACGGTGCGTTCAGCCATTTTTCATTTTGTAAATATTTCGATATCCGGAATATTTTTTCGCAAAATACTTGACAAGCAGCCGCCGTATGTGTTATAACATTTCCCGTAGAAACCAATTTTCCAAAGAGGTTTACATACGATGATCAACATGTTCGCGCTTTACATTCTGGCTCTACTGGGCATTATTTTGCAGCTGCTTAAGCTGCGGAATAATGCTGAAAGTCGTGCCTGATTGTAGATGTGCGAAGGTTTTCCGAGGGGCATTCCATATATGGGCAATGCCGGAAAAGGATATATGCGCATTTGAAATCTGCGGTCTGACTTTCAGGCCGCAGATTTTTTTGTAAGCAAAACTGATTTTACAGGCCGGCAGCGCCGGAAAACGGCGCCGGCATTCAATGAAAGGAGAAAGAACGTGAGCAAGATCAAGATTTTCGATACCACCCTGCGCGATGGTGAGCAGTCCCCCGGCTGCAGCATGAACCTGAAAGAAAAGCTGGAGGTTGCCAAGTGCCTGGAACGCCTGAAGGTGGACGTAATCGAGGCCGGCTTCGCCATCTCCTCCCCCGGCGACTTTGAATCCGTTTCCGAAATCGCCCGGGCCGTGAAGGACTGCACCGTGGCCTCTCTTGCCCGCTCCACTTACAAGGATATCGATTGCGCCTGGGACGCCGTGAAGCACGCTGCAGACCCGCGCATCCATCTCTTCATCGCCACTTCCCCGGTGCACATGCAGTATAAGCTGAAAATGAGCCCGGAGCAGGTGCTGGAGCAGGCGGGCATCATGACCGCCCACGCCAAGAAATATTGCTCCAACATCGAATTCTCCGCTGAGGACGCCACCCGCAGCGATGTGGAATTCCTGTGCAGGATCGTGGACATCGCCATCAAGAACGGCGCGACCGTGGTAAACATCCCCGATACCGTGGGCTATACCACCCCCGCCGAGATGCAGGCGCTGATCTCCACCCTGATCGAGCGCGTTCCCAATGCGGACAAGGTGGAATTTTCCGTGCACTGCCACAACGACCTGGGCATGGCGGTCGCCAACTCTCTGGGCGGCGTGCTGGGCGGCGCAAGGCAGATTGAATGCACCATCAACGGCCTCGGCGAGCGCGCCGGCAACACCAGCCTGGAAGAGGTGGTCATGGCCATGCGCACCCGCCCGGATGTATTCGCCGGCAAGGAAACCCGCATCGACGCCACCCAGATCAGCCGCGCCAGCAAGACCGTTTACAACATCATCGGCCAGACCGCGCCGCTGAACAAGCCCATCGTAGGCCGCAACGCCTTCCTGCATGAATCCGGCATCCACCAGCACGGCGTGCTGGCCAACAAGATGACCTATGAAATCCTCACCCCCGAATCCGTGGGCATTTCCACAAAGAACATCGTGCTGGGCAAGCATTCCGGCCGCCATGCCTTTGAGGACCGCCTGAACGAGCTGGGCTACAAGCTGGACTCCGAGGAGCTCAAGAGCTGCTTTGAGGAGTTCAAGGTGCTCTGCGATAAGAAGAAGGACGTGACCGACGAGGATATCATCGCCATCGTGACCCACTCCGCCACTGCGGACGACGAGGAAGCCGATGGCTACAAGCTGGATTGGTACGCCGTGCAGTCCACCAGCATGACCACCTCCACCAGCACCGTGAGCCTGAAGCTGGGCGATGAAAAGTTCGAGGCGGTTTGCCTGGGCGATGGCCCGGTGGACGCGGCCTTCAGCGCCATCGACCAGATCATCAAGCCCGTGGAACACACCTTCGAGCTCTACCGCATCAATTCCGTATCCGAGGGCAAGGACACCCTGGGCGAGGTGCATGTAAAGCTCAACGCAGAGAACCGCAGCTTCCAGGGCCGCGGCCTCTCCACCGATATCATTGAAGCCAGCATCCTGGCTTATATCAGCGCCTGCAATAAGCTCGGCGCATGGATTGCCCGGCAGAATACCAAGCAGAACTGACACACAGGGAGGTTTTGAACTATGGGAATGACCATGACGCAGAAAATACTCGCCGCACACGCAGGATTGGAATCCGTGAAGGCGGGCGATTTGATCGAGGCCAAGCTGGACCTGGTGCTGGGCAACGATGTAACCACCCCCGTTGCCGTAAAGGTATTTGACGAGGCCGGCTTCACCCGCATCTTCGATAAGGACAAGATCGCCATCGTGCTGGACCACTACACCCCCTGCAAGGATATCAAGTCCGCCCAGCTGTGCAAAACCGCCCGCGATTTCGCACACCGCTTCAACATCACCCATTTCTACGATGTGGGCCAGGTGGGCATCGAACACGCGCTGCTGCCGGAAAAGGGCATTGTGGGCCCCGGCGAGCTGATCATCGGCGCGGATAGCCATACCTGCACCTACGGCGCGCTGGGCGCATTCTCCACCGGCGTGGGCTCCACCGATATGGCGGCAGGCATGGCGGCAGGCGAAAACTGGTTCAAGGTTCCCAGCGCCATCAAGGTTGTGCTCACCGGCAAGCTGAACAAGTGGGTCAGCGGCAAGGATGTGATCCTCCACCTGATCGGCATGATCGGCGTGGACAGCGCGCTGTACAAATCCCTGGAATTCACCGGCGAGGGCGTTTCCGAGCTCAGCA
>JAFUPT010000025.1 GCA_017481065.1 Clostridia bacterium
CGGGGAATTTCGGTGCGATATGAAGCGGCAGCAATTGCCTGTCGATGCAATCGCCTATTTGGCGAATTCTACTGCGCGGGTTTCGCGGATAACGTTTACCTTGATCTGTCCGGGATACTCCATTTCCTTTTCGATCTTCTTCACGATCTCGCGTGCGAGGATCAGGGTGCCTGCATCGTTCACATCCTCGGGCTTGACCACAATGCGAACCTCGCGGCCGGACTGGATTGCATAGCAGGTTTCCACGCCATCGAAGGAATGCGCGATGGCTTCCAGCTTCTCCAGGCGCTTGATGTAGTTCTCCAGGGATTCGCGGCGCGCGCCGGGGCGTGCTGCGGAAATTGCGTCTGCGGCCTGCACCAGCACCGCTTCCACGGTCTGGGGCTCCACGTCGCCGTGGTGGGCCATGATGGCATTGACCACCAGATCGTTCTCGCGGAACTTCTTGGCCAGGTCGCCGCCGATGGTGATGTGGGTGCCTTCAACCTCGTGGTCGATGGCCTTGCCGATGTCATGCAGCAGGCCTGCACGCTTTGCAAGCTGCACATCTGCGCCCAGCTCTGCCGCCATCACGCCAGCCAGGTGGCTTACCTCGATGGAATGGCGCAGCACATTCTGGCCGTAGCTGGTGCGGTAGCGCATGCGGCCCAGCAGCTTCACCAGCTCCGGATGGATGCCGTGCAGGTTGGTCTCGAAGATGGCCTGCTCGCCGGCCTCGCGGATCTGGTTGTCCACTTCCTTGCGGGCCTTTTCCACCATTTCCTCGATGCGGGCGGGATGGATGCGGCCGTCGGTGATCAGCTTTTCGAGGGCGATGCGGGCGATTTCGCGGCGCACCGGATCAAATGCGGAGATGATAACGGCTTCCGGGGTATCGTCGATGATCAGATCAACGCCGGTTGCGGTTTCGAGGGTGCGGATGTTGCGGCCCTCGCGGCCGATGATGCGGCCCTTCATATCGTCGTTGGGCAGGGCCACAACGGATACGGTGGTCTCGGTCACATGGTCCGCCGCGCACTTCTGGATGGCGGTGGAGATGATGTCGCGGGCCTTCTTGTCCGCCTCTTCCTTGGCGCGGGCCTCAATTTCGCGCACCATAACGGCGGCGTCGTGGTAGGCGTCCTTCTGTACGCGGTCGATCAGGATGGTCTTTGCCTCATCGCTGGTCATGTTTGCGATGCGCTCCAGTTCCTTCTGCTGCTGGTCGTGCTTCTTCTGGGCCTCGGCCTCCAGCTTTTCGGCCTGCTTGAATTTTTCGTTCAGCTGCTCTTCGCGAGCTTCCAGGTTGTCCTGCTTTTTATCAATCTGCTCTTCGCGCTGGTTCACGCGGCGCTCCAGGCGGGTTACCTCGCTGCGGCGGTCGCGCACTTCCTTGTCGAGCTCATTCTTCAGGTGAATGATCTCTTCCTTGGCTTCGAGAACGGCTTCTTTCTTCTTTTCCTCCGCCTTGCGGGTGGCATCGTCCAGAAGATCCTTCACATACTCTTCCGTCTGCCCGATCTTCTTCTCCATCGTGTTTTTGCGATAGATGTATCCGGCAGCCAGGCCAATTACCAACGCAACCAGCGCAATAATCACGGTGATTGCAATATTCACGTTTTCCTAAGCCCTCCCTTTCAATTTTTTCTTCCAAATTTTCCAAATTCCCCGGTTCGAAACGGTTTCCCGTTAATATGACATGCGCTTCACTTCTATGCAAAAAGTCAGGCCGACAGAACAAGCGCACCTGCGCTTTCCTGCCGGTCCGAAGAAGAATGTATTTATCCCTATGAATTGCACTGCGGAAATCTCGGCCTTGCCGGCCGGAATCAAGCCATTCCGCCAGGGAAAATCATTTCCCCCGCGGCGATTTATTCGCATATTTCATACTCCGGCGCTCGGCAATAAAAACAAAATATCCATCCGTTTCGCGGATCTCCACTCCGCCGAACACAGAGATGATTTTGTTCCTGTACCACTCGCGCCGCTTGGTGACCATATACAGCTTTCCGCCGATTTTCAATCGGTTAAAACCCTTTTCAATAAAACCCTTTGCCACTGAAAAATCCGTCTGGTACGGGGGATTGGAAAGGATGAGGTCAAAGCCCGTCGCGTCCACGCTCCGGAATCCATCCGAAACGCAAATCTGCACGCCGCCCACATCATTTCGCTCCGCATTCCGACGGGCGGTTTCCACCGCCTTTTCATCGGCATCGGACATGAAAACATTTTCTTCTCCGGCGATCTTCGCCGCCACGATGCCGACAACGCCGCATCCACAGCCAAGATCCATTATGCGCATACCTGCCTCGAAGTTTACATGCGAGAGCATTGCCAGCGTGCCGCGATCCACATGCTCCGGAGAAAACAGCCCTTTCCGGGTCTCCAAGGAAATCCTCTGGCCGAGAATCTCCGTCTCCAGCAACTTGAACTCGCGATCGTTCGCCCTGCTCATGCATCCGCCACTTTCGTCAGGTTATTCGTCTAACGTTTATTATAACACATTCCCGACATAAAAAAAGTGAATAATTCAAGTCAGTTTGGATAAAATGTCTTTACAATTCTCGGGGAGGCGTGCAATGATGGCCGTATATCTCAGCGCAATCGCCGTTTTCGCCCTTTACCTGGCCGCAGTGCCGCTGAAATTTGCCTTTGTTTTCCATACAAAACCCCAGCTTCTGCTGCGCTCCGGCAGCTCCATCTTCGAGGGCAGGTTCGCCCTGCGCCGCGCCCTGCGGAAAAAGCAGCAGAAGAAGCGCCGCCTGCCCGGTCCTGATCTGCTGCCGCCCATCCTCGCAGCCGCAAAATATTTGCTCCGCCATTGCCGCATCGATTTCCTGCGCGCAAGCGGCGTGATCGCCGGCCCGGACGCGGCCAGAACCGCCCTCCTCTTCGGCATTTTCGAATCCATCCGCCATGCATGCGCGCCCCTGGGCGGCAGGGTGCAAATCCTCGTTTCCCCCGATTTCTCCGGCGCGCCCAGCGATCTTGCCTTCGAGGGACTGATCGGCCTGCGCGCGGGGCATATTATTTGCGCCGCGTTCCTATTCGCGCTGAAATATATCGAAAAGAGGCTGGAAAAATGGACAATAAGCATCCGATTGAAAATATCATGCAGACCACGATGGAAAGCATCCGCGACATGATCGACGTCGATACCGTCATCGGCGAGGCCATCACCACCCAGGATGGCTCCACCGTGATTCCCATCTCCCGGGTGAGCTTCGGCTTCGTGGCCGGCGGCGGCGAATACCGCTGCGGCACGCCCAAGCAGCTCCAGGCCGATGCCTGCGACCGCATGCCCTTCGGCGGCGGCACCAGCGCGGGCGTCACCGTGCATCCCATGGGCTTCCTCGTATCCAACGCCGAAACCGTGCGCCTGCTGCCTGCCCAGGTCTACGCCCCCGCAGACCGCATGATCGAGCTGGTTCCCCAGCTCATGTGCGAGGTGAAAAACCTGCTCAAGGCCAAGAACGAGCAGGCCGCCGCGAAGGCGGAGGAAAACGCATAAGGGAAAATGCTTCCCCTTGGAACCCCCAAAAAATAATAATTGCTTATCCGAAAATGGCCTCGCTCCGAGGCCATTTTTATCCGGGATTCTTACGGGCAATATCCCCTGAGCCGGGGGTTCGGGAGCCTGCGGCCTCCATCATCCCCTCCCCTTCCTCCCCGGTCTAGCTCCGTTTTTCTCCGCATATTCTCGAACAAAGTGCTCAGACGGGAGGGGATTTCCATGCAGCCGACGCTGGTGCTCACCGCGCCGCACCCCGGCATCATTTCCATCAACGGCCACTTCGCGGGCGAGCTTTCCGAGGCCCAGCCGCTGATCCGCCCGGTAAGCGCCCGGGGCGCGATCTACCTGGACTACCATCCCCTGGATAATTCCTGCCGTCCGCTGGCCCGCAGGCTGGTGTTTTCCGGCGGAACCATACTGCCCGAATCGGCGGAAATCGCAGAAAATATGAATATTATCATATGGCCCGGCAATGTTTCCGAGGTGGAGCTCGCGCCCGATCCTTGGGATATTTCCATGCAAAGCTTCTCCCGGGGCGGCTATAATTTCATACTTGAGGGCGGCGCAGAGCCGAAGCTCCGCTGCGAAGGCCATTTTCTCAGCTCCCTGCCGGAGGCCGCGGAGCCCCCCGAATATCATGATTTCCGCAACGGCGCGGCGCTCCTCGGCGCCTGCCGGGACGGTATGTATCTCCTCACTGCCGACCGGGATTTCCGTATTTCCACCGGTTTTCTCCGCGCGAAAAGCATAGAAATCGGCCCGGACGAGCGCATCCGCGCCCTCGTGCCCGCGGGCGATCCATCCGGCCATGCCACCCGTGAGATTTGGCAGCTTTCGCCGGCGGGGCTGATGCTGGTCAGTTCAGAGCCCACATGGCTGGAGGGCGTGCCGAAATATCCGCAAAACGCAGAAGAAACCGCCATTTCCGCCATCGAAGCGGCGCGCTGCGGCAGGATGGAGGAAGCGGAAAACTACCTGGCTCCCAACCTGCGCAGCCGCCATCCGCTGGAAAAAATAATAGAATCTTGTGATCTTTGCGTAGAATTGAAGTATAGAATGGATTCCCGGCCCGGGGTGGGGCTGCTGCGGCTGGAGGGCGGCAATTTTGCCCGGGTTTCTGCGCTGTATTTCCATACAACCGCCTCCGATGACCCACGTTTTCCCTATCAGATTTCCGCATTTGAAAGCATGGAAAAATAAGCCCGGCGGGGCCGGATTTATATGAATTTCTTATAAGACAAACCATATATTGGGCATATATTTGCCGTATATTTGGCTTGGAAAAGGCTGCAGCGGACGGAGAAAAAAGAGAGAAAAAAGAGAAAAAGGGAGAAAAATTCCCCACTCCCGTCGGAGTGGGGATATGACCATGAACCTACGGAAACGAGGAAGAACCTTCGGTTCAGGATCAACGGAGTTACTTGATTACACCATTCACGGTGATTTCAGCATTGGCCTTGCCAGCAGTAGACTTGTCTCTGACGATGCCATTGTAATTGTCGTCGGAGGTGCAGTTATTGATGGTGACAGTGGTGCCGGCAGTCGGGATATTGGAGGTATCTACCTCAACAGCAGCAGTCCAATCGCCTGTTCCGGTCTTACCCTGTGCATCAGCCTTGAAGGTACAGCCGGTCAGGCTCACCTTAACAGGATTGTCACCATGGCTGTATACCAGAACCGCGCGGCTGTCAGTCCTATCGAATACGCAGTTTTCGAAGGTGGCAGAATCTACAGCATAGGTGGTGATATAGTATGTGCCGGTGAAGGTGCAGTTTTTATACACGACGTCGCCGTAAAATTCACTGGTCACAGCATCTACAAAGGTGCAGTTTTCATAGGTGATCGTACCGGTGGTATGCTGAATGCCAAAGCCACTCATTTTATTGGAATTTACACCCTGGAATTTCATATTCTTAAAGGTAACGGATGCATCACCTGCATTAACAGTCTTGTTGAAATCGATGACCGTATCATCGCCTGCACCGACGAAGGTCAGCTCATCGCCTTTAAGAGTGGGCAGGGTGTAGTTACCAGTGGAAAGAATGATGCTGGTTGCGTCGTTATCAAGTGCAGCTTCTAATTCAGCTTGATCTGCAACAAGAACAGTTTCTTCGCCGCTATTGTTTTCATTATTAAGGGCACCCGTCAGTACACGACCGATAATAACACCCTTATTCTCATCCTTGTCACCATAGTAGCCGGTAGTCTGATCGATAATGAGCACCACGCCATTGGCAACGTTATTGGTAACGCTGTCAGCAGTGGCTGCACCAACAATACCGCCGATATCACGATAGCCCTTAACGGTAATATTGTTTACCTTATTGCCAGACAGGACATAGACGCTCTCATCCCAGTATGCACCTGCAATACCGCCGACCTTATCGCCGTTGTCATAGCTGCCAGTCAGATTATCGGGAGTAGCGGTAAGCGTGGAATTGCTTACGGAGCAGTTGGTCACGGAACCGTAGGTATAGCCGGAGATACCACCGACATAGCGGTTGCCGTTTACAGTCGCGTTGGTTACATGTACATTATCGATCTTGCCGGAGGTATAGATGGAACCAGCTACAACTGCGGTACCATTGTCAGTCAGACCGTTAATCTCGCTACTAGAAGAAATACTATTAATCGTAGCACCGTTGATCTTCAGGTTCTTTACGGTGCCGTTCAGCGCGCCGAACAGACCTGCTGCATGATAAGCTGCACCCTGGTCAACCTTCAGATTGGAAATGGTGTAGCCCTGACCATCGAAGGTACCATAGAACTTCTTGTCGGTTTCATCAGCATTCGGGCCGATGGGGGTCCAAGCGCGGTTATTGAGATCGATATTTGCGCCCAGCTTTACGATCTTGTCTTTGTAGGTATTGCCATTGTTTACATCTTCGGCAAACTTACGGAGTGCATCCGCGGTAGTGATGTACAGATCAGCGCTATCTTCGTCCGCCTCGATGCCTTCCTGCCACGGATGGTTATCGATGGTAGCTACGCCGAAGGAGGCTGCGAAAGCAGTGTTTGCATCGGCAAAGCCCGCTGCCTGAATTGCCTGAGAGAACACGAGGATTTCCCAAGTATCGCCCAGTTCATTTACATCGTCATTGGTAACGATGCTATTCAGATATGCCTGCATCAAGCTAGGATTGGTGGTCTCGCCTGCGCTGAGAATGCCATCCATTTCGCCTTCACCCTCAGCAAAGCCCTTGAAGGTTGCACAGCCAATAATGTAGTAGCTACCCTCAATCAAAGCAGGGGTTTCGAACCATTCAAAATCCCACTCCAACAGATTAAAGACAGTGCTGAACTTGTCGGTGATGAGCTTTTCCTGATTGCTACCAACTTCAACGGCAAACCAAGTACGCACATAAGCATCTGCTTCACCAGTATTTTCAACGGTAACGAACTTATCAATTACGTTGTTTGCGGAGGTGAACAGGCTCATGTACTTATCGCCGGATTTATTGTCCCATTCTACATTGGTCCAATCAAAACCGCCGTTGGAATGACCATTTTCATCTACTTTGCCAGTATAAGGGAAAGCGCCGTGGCCATCCTGAAATTCCTTGATGTTACCATCAATAACACCCTTGGTGCCATCGATACGCTCATACTCATTCTGCTCAATATAGACATTACCCAGCGTCATGACATTGACATCGCTTGCCGTATCCTGCAGATACGCAATGGAGCCGGTGATGGCCATCGTGGCAACAAGGGCCACGCTGATGACCATTGCCAGAATTCTCTTCATTATTATGTCCTCCTCGATTTTGCTTATTGGGCACCTTTTCACGTTTGTTACTTTAGCAAAAAAAAAAAAAAAAAACGGTGTCGAAATCGTTTCATAAATGTGAATATAGGAATAACAATTGGACATAAATGTGGCGAGCCAAAAGCAAGCCCCCGGATGCGGTGCATCCGGGGGTATTTTGCGGGAAAGCGGCGATTTAGACCTTGAAATTAACGGATTTATCGCCCTGTTCATCCTGACCGAAGACATAATCATTGCCGGGCAGGACAGCATTCAGGATGATGCCCACGATGGCGGCGACGGCCAGGCCGGAGAGGCTGATATTCAGGCCGAAGATGCTGAAAGCGATGGAGCCAGCGGAGCTGAAAGTGACGCCCAGGGCCAGGCCCATTTCGAGGGCAGCGATGATGACATTGCGGCTCTTGGTGAAATCCACCTTATTTTCAACCACATTGCGCACGCCTACGGCGGAGATCATGCCATAGAGGATGAGGGAAACGCCGCCGATGGTGGCGGTGGGCATGCAGGCGATGAGGGCTTCGAACTTCGGGCAGAAGGCGAAGATCACGGCCAGCACGGCTGCGATGCGGATGACGCGGGGATCATATACCTTGGTGAGGGCGAGAACGCCGGTGTTTTCGCCATAGGTGGTATTTGCGGGAGCGCCGAAGGCAGCCGCCATGGCGGTGGCCAAGCCATCGCCCAGCAGGGTGCGATGCAGGCCGGGATCGGCGACATAATTTTCGCCCACGGTGGAGGAGATGGCGCACATATCGCCGATATGCTCGATAACGGTGGCGAGGGCGATGGGGGTCATGATGGCGATGGAGGAGATCAGCAGGCCGCTATCGCAGTTGCCGAAGAGGGAGAAGACGGTATCCTTCATCTGGAAGGGGACGCCGATCCATGCGGCTTCCTTCACGGCGGTGAAATCCACCTGGCCGAAGATGGCGGCCACTACATAGCTGCCCACCACGCCCAGCAGGATGGGGATGATCTTGATCATGCCCTTGCCGAAGATATTGCAAACCACCACGATGGCGATGGCCAGCACGGCGATCCACCAGTTGGCCTGGCAATTGTTGATGGCGGAATTGGCGAGGGTCATGCCGATGCAGATGATGATGGGGCCGGTAACGATCGGCGGGAAGAAGCGCATGACGCGGCTCGCGCCGAATGCCTTGAACAGGGCGGCGAGGATCAGGTAAACAGCGCCTGCGCACATTACGCCAACGCCTGCATAGGGAATCCAGTTCATGGCTTCCTGATTTTCAAAAAGCTGTGCAACAGCGGCATAACCGCCGATGAAGGCGAAGGAGGAGCCCAGGAAGGCCGGAACCTTGCCCTTGGCCAGGAAGTGGAACAGCAGGGTGCCGAGGCCGGCAAACAGCAGGGTTGCGGATACCGGCAGGCCGGTGAGCACCGGAACCAATACGGTTGCGCCGAACATGGCGAACATATGCTGGAAGCCCAGCAGCAGCATCTTGGGAGCTCCGAGGGTTCTTGCATCGCGGATACCCTTTTCAGACATGGGAATTTCCTCCTTTGAATCAAAGCTCGTTGTTATATTTGCATGCGGCCGCCGCCGCTTGCGTTCACTTGTCGTAGAGCCAAACGCTCTCATCCTCATCGATGCCCGGCAGGTTCACCCGGATGAACTCCGTCTGCGCGGTGGGAATATTCTTCCCGGCAAAATCCGCGCGGATGGGCAGCTCCCGGTGGCCCCGGTCGATCAATACGGCCAGCTGGATGCGCCGCGCGCGGCCCACATCCATCATCGCGTCCATGGCGGCGCGCACGGTGCGCCCGGTGTAGAGCACATCATCCACCAGCACCACCGTCTTTCCGGCCACATCGAAGGGAATATCCGTATCGCTGATGGTGGGGTCCCCGCCTGCGTGGGCCTTGTCATCCCGGTAATAGGTGATATCCAGCGAACCCACGGGAAGCTGCGCGCCCTCCACCCGGAAGATGGCTTCAGCCAGCATCCGCGCCAGCGGCTCGCCGCGGCGGCGTATGCCCACCAGCACCACATCCTCCACGCCCTTGTTGCGCTCGATAATTTCATGCGCCATGCGGGTGATCGTGCGCTGCACCTGGCGGCCATCCATGATCTGCGTCTTCTTCTGCATGCGGCTCACCTCCAGCCCGGATCAGAAAAAATGTCCCTGCCGATAATGGCAGGGACATGCAAAATACACATGCTTCGTCCAAGCGCCTTATCGACCTCACGGGATCGAATTAAAGGAACCCATACAAGATCGATTATAGGCATTTACACAGCTTTGAAACAGGTCATTTCCGTTGATTTTCCTGTCGGATTTTGTTAAACCGCGGGATTCTCCACCACGCCGGCGAAGCACAGGCTGCCGCTGGCGGCATCGGTGATGGCAAACATGAAGGGCCTGTTGATTTCCATCGCCACCGGCTCCTCCGCCATGCCCGGCGCGGCCATCATGGCCATGGCCACCATCGTAACTGCCGCAGCCTCGGTGCCGGCCTCGTCCACCTTCACCCGGGCCTTCTGGGCAATTTCGCCGATATACATGGGCACATCCGAAATGCCGCCGAACTGCGCCTCCGCGCCGAAGGGCAGGCTCATGCCCAGCTCCCGGATCAATTCCACGAAGGAATTGTCATCCGCGATATCAAACTTCGGCATGCTCAGCTCCACCTTGGTATCCACGGCGTCGCCCGTCAGATAAAAGCTGCCCACGCCCGAGAGCACATCCAGCAGGCCCGCCATATCCAGCCCCGCTTCCCCGTCCTCTGCGGGCAGGGCGATCCACATTTCCAGATCGCTTTGCGCGTAGGGCAGGCAGATGATCTGCACGCCGTCCTTCTCCGCATAGCGGAAGCGATCGGTCTGATGCATCATCTGCACCGCCAGATCCCCGGATTCCGCATGGAAAATTTCCTCCTGCGTGCCGCTCTCGAAGAAGGGCTTTGCCCAGTCCGCCTTCATGGAAACCGCGTTCAGCAGGATCATACCGGTCAGCGGGTCCGGCGCTTGCGACAGCATATCGCGGATCAGACCGTTCGTCTTTTCCTCCACCCAGGCATTCACCTTATCCACCACTTCGCCATCGATTTCAAACTTCCCAGCGGCGTAATATTCCTCCAGCGCGGCGAGGTATTCCTCCTTCAATTCCACGCCCGGCTGCACAAAGGCGGCGTTTGCGGATGAGACGCCCTCCGGAGGCGCTTCGGTCAGCTCCCGCAGCTCCTCCACGCAGAGGATTTCCTTCAGCTGCGCAAGGGTTTCCCCCTCCGCGCCCTCCGCCGCCATGCCCAGCGCCAGGGCCAGGCTATACGGGGAAATTACCATGTTCTCCCCGGAAGCATACAATTCTTCCAGCAAAATGTAACCCAGCTGATTCCCCGGAGCCGGACGGCCATCCGCCTCCGCCGGGCTTCCCGGCACGGGATTCCATTCCAGACCCTCGCCGGACGCGATACCCATCAGCAGCACGAGAACAAGAATGATCGCAAGCAATTTCTTCATGTAAATAATCTCCTTTATCATACTGGGGCGTAGACGGAGGCGGGCGGGGAAAGGTTCCCGGGGGAGACGCTTAAGGAACGCTGCCAAAGGGACGCTGTCCCTTTGGAAACCCTGCTTAAGGCTCCGCCTTAAGAATCCGCCAAGGGGGATGATCCCCCTTGGAACCCTCAGTAGGCGGCGCAATGCGCCGCAAGAATAAAAATAAATCGCCTGTCCCAGCAAGAATGGGACAGGCGATTCTTCAATTACCATTCTCCCCGAACACTGCATAGCAGTGCTTTACAGAGGGGCTCAGGGGAAATCATTTCCCTTGGGCCTCTCACATGCGATGATTCGCATCGTGAAAAAAATATTTTATCCCTGTCCCACTATGGGGCAGGGATTTTTGTGCGGTTTCCAAAGGGCAGCCCGCCCTTTGGTCAGGGGTCTGGGGGCTGAAAGCCACCAGCGTCCCCTGACCGTTCTCCTCCCACCGTTACCCGTGCACACGCGCATCCACGGCGCGCACTTCATCGATGAAAGCCTTGGCGTCGGGCGCGCCGTAGAGGGCGCTGCCGGCGACCATCATGGTCATGCCCTGCTCAATGAAGGGCACGCAGGTTTTGGTGTTCAGGCCGCCGTCCACTTCGATCAGGGCGTCGCAGCCGGCTTCATCCAGCATGCGGCGGATTTCGCCCACCTTGTTGATGGTGGCGGGAATCATCTTCTGGCCGCCGAAGCCGGGATTCACGCTCATCACCAGTGCGAGATCGAAATCTCCCATCACATATTTCAGGCATTCGGGGCTGGTGGCGGGGTTCAGGGCCACGCCCGCCAGCGCGCCGGCATTGCGAATCTGCTGCAGCAGGCGGTGCAGGTGGTTGGTGGCCTCGGCATGCACGGTGACGATCTTCGCGCCGGCATCCACGAAGCGCTCCACATACTGCTCGGGATTGGAAATCATCAGGTGCGCATCGATGGGCAGGGAGCACTTCGCGGCAAAGCGCGCGATATCCATGCCGAAGGAGATGTTGGGCACGAAATGGCCGTCCATCACATCAAAATGCAGGTAATCTGCCCCGGCGGCCGCCATGCGCTCGATCTCTTCGCCGAGCTTCAAAAAATCCGCAGCCAGCACGGAAGGTGCAAGTTTAATCATAGCGTTCCCTCCACTTGATCTTCATATCATTGAGCAATTCCACATATCTGCCGTGGCGCTCGGGGTCAATTTGGTTTTCCTTCACCGCCGCCAGCACGCTGCATTTGGGCTCGCTGGCGTGGTAGCAGGGCTGGAAATAGCATTTGCCCAGGTGGGGCTCAAATTCCGGGTAGCTGTCCTGCAGCTCCACGGGATCGAAAACTTCGCCATCCAGCAGGCTGAAGCCGGGGGTATCCAGCACCATGCCGCCGCCCGGCAGCGGAATGAGTTCGCTCGCCCGGGTGGTGTTGCGGCCGCGGTCGATCTTTTCAGAGAGGCTGCCGGTTTCCAGCTCCATGCGGTAGAGGGCGTTGATCAGGGAGGATTTTCCCGCGCCGCTCTGGCCCGCAAGCGCATGCACCGTGCCCTTCAGGGCTTCGCGCAGCGCATCCAGGTTTTCCCCGGTATGGGCGGAGACCGCCATGGCGTCCACCTGCGCATCCCGGTATTGATTCAGGATCGCCCGGGCGCCATCGGGGTTCAATTCGCACTTGCTGATCACCAGCATGGGCCGTATGCCCGTGCGCCGGGCGGTGAGGATCATGCGGTCCAGCAGCATCAGGTCCGGCTCCGGCACGGCGGCGGCGGCCACGATCACGATGCGGTCGATATTCGCCACGGGCGGGCGCACCAGCTCATTCTGCCGGGGCAGGATCGCCTGCAGCCAGCCATCCTCCTCGCCGGTTCCGGGAATCATCTCCACCCGGTCGCCCACCTTGGGCTTCATACGATCGCGCCTGAGCTTTCGCTGCGCGCGCAGGGTGTGCATCTCCCCCGCTTCATCCATCGCGGTGTAAAAGCCGCCGATGCCCCGCAAAATAATTCCCTGCAAGGCCCTACCTCTTCTTTCTTTGATCTCTGCTTAAATTACATTTCTACTTATTATATGATTCTCAATCCAACGGCAGGCGGATGCGGAAGGGATACCCTCCGCCGGCAGCTGCCTGAATTGAAGAAGCGCATCTATTCAAAATCCAATTGCATGCTTTCAAAGAGCACTTCATCCAAATAGACATAAGCCGCATGGGTTCCGCTCTCGTGGCTCAGCAGTTCCACGGAATGGGTTCCCTGGGCGAGCACGCCGGAATAGGCGGTGAAGCTCTGGCCCGAAGGCGTTACCAGATCAATCCGGAGCTCCAGCTGATCCAGCGGGATCACCACCGTGAGCGGCGAAACCAGCGCGTAGCTCACCGCCTGCTCCCGGCAGATGGTGAGGTCCACAGCGGTATTGACCAGCACCTGCGTGTAAGGCGCGATGCTCTGGGCGATCACCGTGCCGCTCTCGGCATCTGCGGATTCGCCCTCGCTCACCGTGCCCAGCACCAGGCCCTCCGCCTGGATCACCGCCAGCGCGCCTTCAAAGGAGAGGCCCGAGAGCGACGGCACGGACACCGTCTGCCCGCTCACCTTCAGCGTGACCGGCGTATCACGGGATACCCAGCCGGCCTCCAGATCCATGCTCACCACCATGCCCACCGGCAGGTCGCTCTGGACATAATCGATCTCCACCGTGTTCGCGCCGGATTCCCGGGCGGCGGTTTCCGCCTCGATGGCGTCCCAGCCGGCCATGTTTTCAAGGTAATACCACTGGCTGCCGAGGCTGACGGTGAGGGTTATGCGATCCGTTTTGCGCAGGGTTTCCCCGGCATCCCGGGACTGGAGCATCACCACGCCCTCGGCAAACTGATCCGAATAGGCGGTTACAACCGTGACATTGATATCCTGGCTCTCCAGCGCCTGCACAGCGGGCGCCTCCTCGAGGCCGATCAGCGCGGGCATCTTTACCCCGCCATACTTGTTCTGCAAATGCAGCCCGGTGAGCGCCAGCGCGCAGGCCAGCACCAGCACCACGGCGGCGATGGCCGCGGCCCGGGTCTTTTTCTTCCTGCCCTTTTTCTTCTTGCTCTCTTCGTGCAGCGGAATTTCCCCGGTGGTTTCCCGCACCTTGGGATACTTCACAAAGCCGCCCTTGGGACGGGAGATGGTCATGCGCAGGTCGGCTGCCATTTCGGCGGCGGACTGGTAGCGGCGCTTTTTATCCTTGCAGAGCGCGCGCATCACAACTTCATCCAGCGCGCGGCTGATGTGGCTGGAATGGCTGCGCATGGACCTCGGCTCTTCGTTCACATGCTTGAGCGCCACGGAAACCGTGGTATCCCCATCGAAGGGCACCCGGCCGGTGAGCATTTCATAGAGCACAACGCCCACGGAATAGAGGTCGCTCTGTTCATCGGCAACCTCGCCCCGGGCCTGCTCGGGGGACAGGTAATGCACGCTGCCCATGGCGGAGCCATTGGCGTCGATCTTGGTGGTTTGGGATGCCTTGAGGCGGGCGATGCCGAAATCGGCAACCTTCACCCGGCCATCCAGGTCCACCAATATATTCTGGGGCTTGATATCCCGGTGCACGATGCCGTTCCTGTGGGCATGGTCCACCGCCGCGAGGATGCGTATGGTCATCCTGAGAGCCACATCCGGATGGATCCTGCCCTCGATGCGTATCATTTCCTTCAGGGTTTGCCCATCCACAAATTCCATTACGATGTAGCGGGTTTCCCCCTCGATGCCCACATCCAGAAGGTTTACGATGTTATCATGGGACATCTTGGCCGCGGCCTCGGCTTCGCGGCTGAAGCGGCGCACGAATTCCATATCGGATTCATACTCCCGCCGCAGCACCTTGATGGCCACGGTTCTGTTTTCCTGTATATCCAGGGCGCGGTATACGACGGCCATGCCGCCCGTGCCTACGACAGCTTCGATGCGATACCGGCCCGAAATGAGCCGTCCGATCATCTATGCTCCTCCTCGTTCACTGCGTACATGGCGGTGATATTATCGCTGCCGCCGTCGTCCAGGGCGCGCTGGATGAGCTTGCCCAGCTTTTCTTCCCAGCTGCCCTCTCCCTGGGTGATTTCCAGGATCGCCCGGTCCTCCACATGGTTGGAGAGGCCATCGGTGCAGAGGAAGAACACATCCCCCGCCTGCAGCTCGATCTGGATCAAATCCACTTCCACGCTGCCATCGGTGCCGAGGGCGCGGGTGATGTAATTCCGCTTGGGATGATACTTTGCCTCCCGGGGCGTGATCAGCCCCTGGAGCACCATCTCCTGCACGAGGGTATGGTCGAGGGTTAAGCACATGATGCAGCCGTTGCGGATGAGGTATGCCCGGCTGTCGCCCACATGGGCGATGTGCACATTTTCCCCATTCACGGCGAGGGCGGTGAAGGTGGTGCCCATGCCGCTGAATTCCGCCGCGCTGATGGAGCGGGAGAACACCGCCGCATTGGCCTTCTCCACGGCCTCGCGCATGGCGACGCCCTGGATGGAGGCGCAGGCGCGCAGCTCTCCGGAGAACACATCCACGGCCATGGCGCTGGCAACCTCGCCGGCGTTGTGGCCGCCCATGCCATCCGCAATCGCGCAGAAGCACTCTCCCTCCCTGGGAAGGTAGTAGGCGTCCTCATTCAGGGAGCGCACCTTGCCGATGTCCGTCCGTACAAAATACTTCATGTGTCATCCTCCGGGTATAAAGTTTATCCCTAGTAGATCAGTTTTCCTTTGCCAGGTACTTGCGGCGCAGCTGGCCGCAGGCGCCGTCGATATCCGCGCCCATTTCGCGGCGCACCGTGGCGGAGATGTTTTTCAGCTCCAGCCTCTTGAGGAAGGCCGCCACATCCTGCTTGGTGGGCGCTTCCAGATTGCGCTCCTTCACTGCGTTGAGCGGGATCAGGTTCACATGGCAGCGCATGCCCCGCAGCCTGCGGGCCAATTCCTCGGCATGGCGCACTTCGCAGTTTACATTCTTGATCAGCGCATATTCAAACACCACGCGCCGGCCGGTCTTTTCGCTGTAACGTTTGCAGGCGGCGATCACATCCTCGTAGGCATAGGCGTTTGCCACGGGCATGATCTGCTGGCGAATGGAATCGTTCGGCGCATGCAGGGAGAGGGAGAGCGTGACCGGCAGGCCCTCGTTTGCGAAATCATCCATGCGGTTTACGAGGCCGCAGGTGGAGAGGGAGATATTGCGGATGGAAATGTTCAGCCCCTCTGGGTTGTTCACCAGCCGCAAGAATTTTACTACGTTTTCATAGTTATCAAGCGGTTCGCCGCTGCCCATGAGCACGATGTTGTGCACCCGCCGCTCGGAATCCTGCGCCTGGATGTGGCGGTTCGCCGCCACCACCTGGCCGAGGATTTCGCCCGCGCTCAGGTTGCGCACGCGGCCCTCCAGCGTGGAGGCGCAGAAGGCGCAGCCCATGCGGCAGCCCACCTGGGTGGACACGCAGAGGGTATCGCCATAGTGGTAGCGCATGATCACGCCCTCGATCAGGTTGCCGTCGCGGAGCTCATAGAGGAATTTTTCCGTGCCGTCGAGCTTGGATTTGAAGGATTCGCGGATGCGCACCGGGTTGGAAACTGCGATGGCCGCAATCTTTTCCCGCAGCGCCGCGGAGAGGTTGGTCATCTCGGAAATTTCCGCGCCGCGGTTGAGCCACTGGGTGATCTGCTTGGCGCGGAACTTGCTCTCGCCCAGCTCGTTCACCACAAAATCCAATACCTCCTCAGGAGTCATGGAGAGCAGTTCGATCTTAGAGGCCATAGTTCCCCGCCTTTCTGCGCATGCGCGCGATGAAGAAGCCCTCGATGCCATCGCGGCAGGGCAAAATCTGGATCATGCCGTTTTTGTACTGGCCGCGCAGCGCCTCCGGCAGGAAGGCTGCATCGGTTTCCGGTTCAAATTCGGGGTGGTTTTCCAGGAAGGCCGCCACCTGCTTTTCATTTTCTTCGGGAAGGATGGTGCAGGTGGAATATACCAGCAGTCCGCCGGGGCGCACATAGGCGGAGCAGGCTTCCAGAATCTGCTTCTGGATGGGCACCAGGGCATCGATGGTATCCTCGGTGAGGCGGTATTTGATGTCCGGCTTATCGCCCATCACGCCGAGGCCCGAGCAGGGCGCATCCACGAGGACCGCGTCCATGGCCAGCAGCATATTTTCCAGCTGCTTTCCGGCGTCGCGCACCTGCGGGCGCACATTGTCCAGCTCCAGGCGCTTTGCGGCCGCGCGGATCAGCTCCACACGGTGCTCATGCAAATCCCAGGCATAGACTCGGCCCGCGCCGCGCATCATTTCGGCAATCAGGCAGCTCTTGCCGCCGGGGGCCGCGCAGGCGTCCAGCACCTGCATGCCCGGCTTCGCGCCCACGGCATAGGCCGCCAGCATGCTGCTTTCGCCCTGGATGGAAAACATGCCCTTGCGGTAGCCCTCGTGGGAGGCGATCCTGCCCGCGCCGCTGATGCGGTATGCGCCGGGAACGGTGGCCTTCTCCCAGGAAAGCTGGTTGGCGCTCATCCATGCTTCGAATTCCGCATCCGTCATCTTCAGGCGGTTGGCGCGGATGTTGTCGCAGTGGCGGGTGGGATTCCAGGCGGCGATCTCCTCGGTAAGCTCTGTGCCGTATGCAGCAGATAGGCGCTTCACCAGAGGCAGTGCCACGGAATACTTCTCGGAAATATACTTCTCCGGCTCGCTTTCCCGATCCGGCAGGGTGAGTTCGCCGGCATCCCGGGCGCGGATCAGGCCGCGCAGCACGCCGTTCACGAGGGCGGTCATGCCCTCGCGCCGGGCCCTGCGGGTCTGCTTCACAGCCTCGTCCACGGCGGCGTGGTCCGGAATCTTGTCCATGAACAGGATCTGGGCGGCGGCGAGGTAGAGGATATCCATAATCTCCGGGGCAGCCTTGGTCTGCATCCGGGAAGAGATCACATTTTCAATGCGCAGCCGGTTTTCCAGCGTGAAATAGAACAGGCTGGAGGCGAGGCGGCGGTCGTCATCGGAGAGCTTCACGGCGGTAAGCTCCCGGTCCAGCGCCTGCGCGGCATAGGCATTCTCCCGGGCGACGGCGCGCAGCGCCTTCAGCGCCACATCGCGGGCGGAAGGGCCCTGGGGCTTGGCCGGGCCGGGCTTGGAGAACTTGCCGCCGGGTTTTTTATCGAACTTTTTATCCCCGAAGGGCTTATTGCCATGGGGCTTTTTATCGAATTTCTTATCGCCGAACTTCTTGTCCCCGAACTTCTTATCGCCGTAGGGCTTTTTATCCCCAAAGGACTTCTTTTCCCCAAAGGATTTCTTTTCCCCAAAGGATTTCTTTTCGCCGGCAGGCTTTCCATCAAAGCTGCGTCCGACATCCCTCTTGGGGAACTTATTCTTCTGCTGATCCATAAAAAGCCAGCCTCGCTTTAGAAAAATTTGGTTCCGACTTCGATCTTCTTGCCCTGCAAATATGCCTTGGGAGCCATGCGCTTGGCATTGGGCGCCTGCATTTCCAGCACTTCCAGCCAGCCATCGCCGCAGGCAATTTTCAGGCCCTCCTTCGCGCCGGACACAACCACGGCGCCGGGCTCGGCTTCGCCTTCGGCAGCGCAGGCGCGGGCAAGGTAAATCTTGATCCTGCCGGATTCGTTTTCGGTGTAGGCGCAGGGCCAGGGATTGAGCCCGCGCACCTGGCAGGCGATCTTTTCGGCGGCCTGCATCCAGTCGATTTTGCCCATTTCCTTGGTGAGCATGGGCTCGTAGCAGGCTTCATTTTCATCCTGGGGAACGGGCTTCACATCGCCGTGGGGATAGCCCGCAAGGGTTTCGATCAAAGCTCCGCGCCGATATGGGAGAGGCGCTCCGTGAGCTCCCCGGCGGTTTCCAGCGCGCCGATTTCGGTTTCCTTCTTGAGCAGCATATCGCCGGTATCCATGCCGATATCGGTGAGCATGGTGGTGACGCCGGCGACCTTTTCGCCCTTCAAGATGCACCAGTTGATGGGCGCGCTGCCCCGGCCCTTGGGAAGCAGGGAGGCATGCACGTTCACCGTGCCATGCTTGGGGATATCCAGGATTTCCTGGCTGAGCAGCTGGCCGAAGGCGGCGGTGACCACCAGATCAGGCGCGAGCTCCTTCAGGCATTCCACGCCGTCCCGCTTGATTTTTTCAAACTGGTAGACCGGCAGGCCCTTTTCCTGGGCCAATACCTTTACCGGGCAGGGAGTGAGCTTGTGGCCGCGGCCCGCCGGGCGATCCGGCTGGGTGATTACGCCCACCACATCATAGCCGTTTTCAACCAGCGCCCGCAGGCTCGGCACGGCGAATTCCGGCGTGCCCATGAATACGATGCGCATTATTCCGCTTCCTCCTGGTACTGGTCGGTCACATCCTCGATCATCTTATCCACATAGACCACGCCGTCCAGGTGGTCCAGCTCGTGGCAGACTGCGTTGGCAAGGAATTCCTCGCCCTCGAATTCGATGTGCTGGCCGTTGCGGTCCTGGGCGTGCACGCGAACCTTCGCCGGGCGGATCACCTTGCCCCGCTTACCGGGCACGGAGAGGCAGCCCTCGATGCAAACCTGCTCGCCCTCGGCTTCAATAATCTCCGGGTTCACCAGCTCGATCAGGCCTTCGCCCACATCAATCACCACCACGCGCTTCAAAATGCCCACCTGCGGGGCTGCGAGGCCCGCGCCGTCGGCTTCGTACATGGTGTCCGCCATATCATCCAGCAGCGTCCAGAGGCGCTTATCAAACTTATCCACCTTGCGCGCATGCTTGCGCAGCACATCGTCCTCACCGAGTTTCACGATCTTACGAATTGCCATAATAAAAACCCTCTCTGTCAAGAATATCAGTACATATTGGTGGGGTTCACCTCGAGCTCCGCGCGCACGCCATCCGGCGCAGCGCCGGCCATCCGCTGCATTTCTTCGCATGCAGCGTTCAGCTCGCCCTTAAAATACATCTTCAAAAACAGCTGCCAGCGGTGCTCGCCCCGAAGCAGGGTGATGGGCGCCTCAAGGGCGCGCATCTGCACCACATCCGGCCGCATATTATTTTCTTCCAGGAAGCGCTTGAAGCCTTCCTCATCCGCCTTGGCCGCCGCCTGCACCTTCTCCAAATCCTTTCCGGAATACACGATGCGCATGATCTGGGTGAAGGGCGGGTAGAGGGCGCTCCGGCGGAAGGCGCTCTCCTTGCGGTAGAAGGCCCGGTAATCCTGCTGGGCAGCCAGCTGGACGCCGTAATGATCGGGATCATAGGTCTGCACGATCACCCGGCCCGGCTTCTGGGCCCGGCCCGCGCGGCCCGCCACCTGGGTGATCAGCTGGAAGGTGCGCTCGGTACTGCGGTAATCCGGCAGGTTCAGCGTGCTGTCTGCCGCGACCACGCCCACCAGCGTGACATTCGGGAAATCCAGCCCCTTGGCGATCATCTGGGTGCCGATGAGCAGGTTTGCCTCGCCGCTGCGGAAGCGGTTCAGGATCTTCTCATGGGCGTTTTTCTCCCGGGTGGTATCGATATCCATGCGCACGATGCGCGCCAGGGGGAAATGCTTTTCAGCCTCCTCGGCAACCTTCTGGGTACCCGCGCCGAAATATTTGATATAAGAACTCCCGCACTCCGGGCAGGTCTTGGGCGGCTGGGCGGTATTTCCGCAGTAATGGCAGCGCAGGCTGTCATTGGTGCGGTGGTAGGTCATTGATACATCGCACTGGGGGCACTTCACCACATAGCCGCACTTGCGGCAGGAAACAAAGGTAGAATGGCCCCGGCGGTTGATGAAGAGCATGGCCTGCTCGCCGCGCTCAAGGACCCGGTTCATGGCATCGGTGAGCTTTGCCGAGAAGATGGAATGGTTGCCGCGCTCGAATTCTGAGCGCATATCCACCAGCTCCACCTCGGGCATGGGCCTTCCCTGCACCCGCTCCCGCATTTCCAGCAGTTCCAGCCGGTTTTCCGGGCGAACCCCCGGCATGGCCCGCATGAAGCTGGAAATGGAGGGCGTGGCGCTGCCCAGCACCAGCACGGCCCGGTTCTCCTCCGCCCGCCGCCATGCGAGCTCCCGGGCGTCGTAGCGGGGCCGGGATTCGGACTGGTAGGTATTTTCGTGCTCCTCATCCACGATGATGGCGCCTATGTTTTCCAGCGGAGCGAAGATCGCGCTCCTCGCGCCCACCACCACTCGGGCTTCCCCGAAGCGGATGCGCCGCCATTCATCAAATTTTTCCCCGGCGGAGAGGCCGGAATGCAGCACCGCGGCCAGATCGCCGAAGGATGCATGCACCCAGGAAACCATCTGCGGGGTGAGGGCGATTTCCGGCACCAGCACGATGGCGCTCCTGCCCGCCTCCAGGGCATGGCGGATTGCACGGATGTAAACCTCGGTTTTGCCCGATCCGGTCACGCCGTTGAGCAGGAAGCGCCCGCCGCCGCTGTCCATGGCGGAAACGATGGCGTCCACCGCCCGCTTCTGGCCGGGCATCAGGCTGAATTCCTGCGCCCGAGGCGCATTCGAAAGCACGGAAGGGGTCCTGCGGGTTTCGCACTCGAAGATTTCCACCGCGCCCTTTTCCCGCAGCGCCTTGAGCGCCGCAGGGTTCAGGCGGGCGGTCTCCATTTCGCCATTTAAAAGGATTTCGATCACTTCCGCCTGCCGCTTCGCGCGGGTGGAGGAAATGAATTCCTGCGCCGTTTCTTCATCCCAGCTAAGCCGGGCAAAGCGCCGGTTTTTGATGCGCACCGAGCCGTTTCGCAGCTCGGAGGGGATCATCAGCCGCAGCGCGTCCACAAGGTTGCAGAGGTACCTCTCATGCATCCAGTGGGCCAAATCCATCAGCTCCGGCAGCACCACGGGATATGCCTGCATGGGCGCGATCACATCTTTCACCTTTTCCGGCGGCAGGGCACAGGAATCGGAGATGGAGACCACGAAGCCCTCGATCTTTCGCGGCCCGAAGGGCAGGAGCACCTGCTGGCCGGGAAGCAAATCCATGTCCTCCGGGATGGAATAGCTGAACAGCCTGTCCAGCGCCTCCGCCGAGAGGTCCACGATCACATTTGCATATCTCATCTGCCCAGCAGCTCCCGCACGCAGCTGAGGATGGCGTCCGCAGCGCTGCGCTTGGTCATCTTTTCAAGCTCGGTGACATCCTCACGGGTGATGAGGGTGATCACATTCGTATCCACGCCGAAGCCCGCATCGCTGCGGGAGACATCGTTGGCCACGATCAGGTCGGCATTCTTCTTTATCAATTTCTTCCGGGCATTTTCAAGCACATCATTGGTCTCGGCAGCGAAGGCCACGAGGACCTGTCCCTCGTGCTTGCGCCTGCCCAGCTCGGCGGCGATATCCGTGGTGGCTTCCAGCTCGAGGGTCATGCTCTCGCCGGTCTTTTTGATCTTCTGGTCCGCCACATGCTTCGGCCGGAAATCCGCCGGGGCCGCCGCCTGGATCACCACATCCGCCCTTTCGCCATTTTCCAGCACGGCATCGCAGAGCTGGGCGCTGGATTCGATCCGGCGAAGCTCCACGCCATCGGGCGCTTTGAGGCTGGTGGGGCCGGAGATGAGCATCACATTCGCGCCGCGGGCCTTCGCGGCCTCGGCGATGGCATAGCCCATCTTGCCGGAGGAGCGGTTGGTGAGATAGCGCACGGGATCGATCCTCTCCACCGTGGGACCCGCTGTGACCAGGATGCTGATTCCGGCGAGATCGCAAACGGGGCTGAGCACGGCTTCCGCCGCCTCCGCAATCTGCTCCGGCTCGCTCATGCGGCCGATATCCGCATCCCCGCAGGCGAGGAAGCCGGATTCCGGGCCCACAAAATTCACGCCCCGCGCAGCCAGGGTCTGCAGGTTCTGCTGGGTGGCCGGATGGAGCCACATGGCGCTGTTCATCGCCGGAGCCAGCAGGACCGGGCATTTTGCGGCGAGATAGGTGGTGGTGAGCAGATCATCGGCGATTCCGGAAGCAAATTTTGCCATGCAATTTGCCGTGGCGGGGGCTACGATGAACAGATCCGCCCACTTCGCCAGGGAAACATGGCCGATTTCATACTTGCGATCGAAGGAATCGGTATAGGCGGGATTGCCGCTGAGGGTTTCAAAGGTGAGCGGCGGCACAAACTGGCAGGCATGC
>JAFUPT010000152.1 GCA_017481065.1 Clostridia bacterium
CACCGTGCCGTATTCAATAATCTCGCCCGCGTACATCACGGCCACCTTGTCGCAGGTCTGGGCCACGATGCCCAGATCATGGGTGATCATGATCATTGCGGTGCCCAGCTTTTCCTTCAGCTCCATCATCATCGCCAGCACCTGCGCCTGGATGGTCACGTCCAGCGCCGTGGTGGGCTCGTCTGCGATCAGCAGCATGGGATTGCAGGCCAGCGCCATGGCGATCACCACGCGCTGCTTCATGCCGCCGGAAAACTGGTGGGGATATTCATTCTTGCGGCTGGCCATGATGCCCACCATCTCAAGAACTTCATCCACGCGCCTGTCGATTTCATCCTTCCTGAGCCCGGATTCATTGTGCAGCTGCAGGGATTCGGCGATCTGGTCGCCCACGGTCAGCACCGGATTGAGGGCGGTCATGGGGTCCTGGAAGATCATGGAAATCTTCGCGCCGCGGATCATCTGCAGCTCCTTTTTGTTGGCGGAGAGGATGTCCTGCCCGTCAAAATCGATGGAGCCGCCCAGCACCCTTGCCGTGCGCTCGGGCAGCAGACCCAGCAGGGTGAGCGCCGTGGTGGTCTTGCCCGCGCCGGTTTCGCCCACGAGTCCCAGGGTCTCGCCCTTGTTCAGTTCAAAGGAGATGCTGTTCACGGCATGCACCGTTTCCAGATCGGTCTTGTAAATTACTTTCAGACCATCCACCTTCAAAAGCGTATCGCTCACGGATGCACACCTCCCTTAGTTCTTGAGCTTCGGGTCGAGGGCGTCGCGCAGTCCGTCGCCCACCAGGTTGAAGCTCAGCGCAGAAATCACGATAAACAGGCCGGGGAAATACAAAAGATGCGGGGCGTCAAACATGTAAGTCTCCGCGTCGGAGAGCAGCGCGCCCCATTCCGGAGCCGGCGGCTGCACGCCCATGCCGATGAAGGAAAGGCCCGCTGCGGAGAGGATCATGCCTGCCACGTTCATCGTGGTGGTAACGATGATCGGTCCCAGCGCATTGGGGATAACATACTTCAATATGATGCGCATGTCGCTCGCGCCGTAGCTGCGGGCGGCCTCGATGTAATCCTGGTCGGCAACGGTCAGCACCACGCTTCGCACCATGCGCACCATGCTCGGCACGCAGGAGATGGTGATGGCCAGCAGCAGATTTTTCAGGTTCGGACCCAGCGCCGCAACCACCGCCAGGGAGAGCAGGATGGGCGGCACCGTCATCACGATATCGGTGATGCGCATGATGATGTTGTCCACCGTGCCGCCGTAGAATGCGGCGATGGCGCCCAGCAGGCCGCCGAGGATCAGGGAAAATACGCTGGTCGAGATGCCGATCAGCAGCGAATAACGGCTGCCGTGCACCACGCGGGCGAACACATCGCGGCCCAGCTCATCCGTGCCGAACCAATGCTCGGCGGAAGGACCCTGCTTGCGCACCATGATGTTCTGCTCGGTCGCCTTCTCATAGGGCACGATCACATCCGCAAAGATGGCCATACCCACCACGATAATCAGCAGGAACAGGCCGAACATGGCGGTCTTGCTCTTGCGGAACCTGCGCCATACTTCCCGCCACTGGCTGTTTTTCTTCGTCTTCTTCATTCTGTTCGCGCCCCCTTACTTGTACCGGGCCTTGATGCGCGGATCGATGTAAGCATACAGGATATCCACCACCAGCATCACCAGGCAGAACAGCGCCGCCAGGAAAAGCGTCGCCGCCATCACCACCGGGGTGTCCTTTTGGCGTATGGATTCCACGATCAGCATGCCCACGCCCGGCATACCGAACACCGTTTCCACGATCACCGCGCCGCCGAGGCTGCCGCCGAAATTCATACCCATGGAGGTGATAACCGGCAGCAGGGCGTTCTTCAATGCATGCTTGAAGATCACCTTGTTCTCCGGCGCGCCCTTGGAGCGGGCGGTACGGATGTAATCCTGGCGTATGGTCTCCAGCATCGTGGAGCGGGTGAGGCGCATTACGCTCGCCGCGCCGCCGAGGGAAAGCGTGGCCACCGGCAGCACATAGCCCTTCCAGCTGTCCACGCCGCCGAAGGGCAGCCAGCCCAGGTTCAGCGCGAACACCACCATCAGCATCAGTCCCAGCCAGAAGCCGGGTACGGCGGAAAACAGCATCGCCAGGGTGGTGAGGATGTTGTCGGTTGCGGAATACTGCTTCACTGCCGAAATGATGCCCAGCACGATGCCGATCACCGAGCTCGCCACCATGCTCCACAGCGCCAGCCAGAAGGTGGTGGGGAAGCGGGCGAGTATGGAATCAAACACCGGCTTGCCGCTGCGGTAGGACTCGCCGAAGTCAAACTTCGTCACAATATCCTTCACATAATTGAAGAACTGCTGGAAGAAGGGCTGGTCCGCGCCGAGCCTGTGGTTCAGGGCGGCGATGTCCTCCGGGGATGCGGTCATGCCCAAAATAAGCGTGGCGGGATCGCCCGGCGTCAGCTGCATAATGGCAAATACCAGGAAAATTGCTCCGAATAACACGGGTATGGTGAGCAGGATGCGCTTTGTTACATACTTGTACATGGCTTCCTCCGAATTTTTTTGCGTGCATGTGCCCGATGAAAGCACAAATCATATCTAGTTTACTCTACTCCATTTTCGGCCATATGTCAATCATTTTTTATACTTTATTATACTATAATCTATTGTAAAATTGGCGGATATCTGTTAATATTGAAAAATAGAATGGAAGAATGGCCCCAATCCGGGGTATGAGGAATTTGATATGGCAAAAAAGTGGCCCTATCCCGCAAAAATTAGCTCCACACTGCGCATATCCGCAGATGTGCTGGTGCTGGGCGGCGGCATCGCCGGCTGTATGGCGGCAATTTCTGCAGCCAAGGCGGGGAAGAAGGTAATCCTGGTGGAAAAGGGCGCCACCAAGAGATCCGGCGCGGGCGGCTCCGGCTGCGATCACTGGGAATCCGCCGCCACCAACCCCTGCTCAGGCGTGACGCCTGAGCAGCTCCTCCAGGCCATGCTGGATGACAACGATGGCTATAACAACGCCATCTCCCATTACATCGAGTGCCGCGAGGGCTGGGACAGGCTCGAGGAAATCGAGAAAATGGGCGGCAAAATCCGCGATACCGAGGGCGAATTCCTGGGCGCGGATTTCCGCGATCCCGAAACCGGCCTGATGTTCGCCTACGACTATAAGAATAAATTCACGCTCCGCATCTGGGGCACCACCTTCAAACCCGCCATGGAGAAGGAGCTGCGCCGTCTGGGCGTTCAGATTGTCGACCGCGTGATGGTCACTTCCCTCCTCACCGAGGATGGAAAGATCGGCGGCAAATGCATCGGCGCCACCGGCTTCAACACCCGCACCGGCGAATTCTGCGTGTTCTCCGGCAAGGCTGTGATCATCACCATGAGCCGCCCGGCGCGCGTGTGGCTCTTCTCCTCGGCCCATCCGGGCCTGTGCGAATTCCGCCCCCTCTCCACCATCGGCGATGGACATGCCATGGGCTGGCGCATCGGCGCGGAATTCAACATGATGGAAAAATCCGTCCGTGCGGAATTCTCCTCCGCAGGCCGCTCCTTCCCGCCGTACAGCGCGGGCAACAACCACAACACCTGGTATCCCGCCACCCTGATCGATGCCGAGGGCAGGGAAATTCCCTATGCCGACCGCGATGGCAACATCCTAAAGGATGTGCCCTCCCGCTTCCAGCCCGCCGAGGGCCAGCATTACTTCCTCAAGGGCGGCAATATCGAGCAGGCCAAGTATGAATTCGATGGCCCCGAAACCCTGCCTTATTCCAAGCTCAAGGAGCTGGGCTACAAGCTGCCCTTCTATGCCGACCTTTCCACCATGCCCGAAATGGAGCGCAAGGTGATCTGGGGCATGATGGTGGGCCAGGAGGGCAAGACCAACGTGCCCGTCTATAAAAATTTCACCGAGCGCGGCTTCGATCCCGAGAAGCATGTGCTCCAGTGCTACGGCGTGGGTTGGACCAGCGCGGAATTCTTGCCCCAGGAGCGGCAGCTCTTCGGCCTTCCCGGCGGCTTCATGAACGACTGGAACCTGATGACCAATATCCCCGGCCTCTTCGTAGGCGGAGACAGTCTCTTCGCCAGCAATTGCTTCGGCCACGCCGCCTCCACCGGCTCTTACGCGGGCCGCAAGGCAGCCGCCTATGCCGAAGGCGAGGATGCAATCATCGCTCCCTGCGAGGCACAGGTTGCGGCTGAGCGCGAGCGCATCTTCGCGCCCCTGTTCAATGATCCCGAGAGTGGGGTCAGCTGGAAGGAGCTCAACGAGGCGGTTTCGAAGGCCATGCAGAATTACTGCGGCGAAATCAAGCGGGATGAGCTGCTCAATTCCGGCGTGGAGCTGCTGGGCAGGTATGAAAAGGAAATCGTACCCCATGCCTACGCCGCCAATCCCCACGAGCTGATGCGCCTGCTGGAAGTATTCGATATTCTCACCGTGGCGCAGATCATCCTGCAGGCCTGCCTGGCCCGGAAGCAGGATTGCGAAAAGCTGGAGTTCTACCGCTCCGACAGCGATGGAGCGGCCAAGGCGCCCTTCATCGTGATCAAAAACGACGGCGAAAGGGTGGTTTCCCGCGAGGTGCCGCTGGATTACGCCGGAAATATCAAAGAGAACTACGAAAAATACAACAGCGATTATATCGCAGCAAGGGAGGCCGGGGCAAATGCGTGATATCCAGGAATTTTCCTTCCGGCAGACCCCTCCGGCCATGCCGCTGCGCTTTGATGATGCGAAATGCATCGGCTGCAACCTCTGCATGGAGGCCTGCATGATCGATGTGATGACCCCCGCGGAGGAGAAGGGCAGGCATCCTGTCGTCTCCTATCCCGATGAATGCTGGTATTGCGGCTGCTGCGTGATGGAATGCCCCACCGGCGCCATCTCCCTCCATCATCCGCTGATGAACCAGACCCGCTGGGTGGAAAAGGCGAGTCTTATGAAAAGGAGCGATGCCGAATGAGCGATCTGAATTTTGAACTTTTGAAGGAACTTACCCAGGCATGGGGCGTTGCGGGCCGCGAGAAGAAGATCCGCGCCATCGTGAAGCGGGAAATCGCCCCCTATGCCGATGAATTTTACACTGATAACATCGGCAATATCATCGCCCTCAAGCGGGGCAATGGCTCCCCCATGGGCAAAAAGATCATGCTCAGCGCCCACATGGATGAAATCGGCGTGCAGGTGAAGAAGATCGAGGGCGACGGCCGCATCAAGCTCTGCCGCGTCGGCTGGATCTGGACCGCCGCGCTCTACAACGATAAGGTCGTCTTCCAGAACGGCACCATCGGCGTGGTGGGCTGCGAGGGCGATATCGAGCAGGCCCACAATGATTGCGGAAAGCTCTATGTGGATATCGGCTGCACCTCCAAGGAGGATACCGAGAAGTACGTCAAGGTCGGCGATTACGCGGGCTTTGTCGGCAACTATTACGAGCTGCAGAACGGGCGCATCACCGCCAAGTCCTTCGATAACCGCGTGGGCTGCTTCATGCTGATCGAGGCCCTGAAGCGCAACGCAGGCGATGGCCCGAACGATGTGTACTATGTCTTCTCCGTGCAGGAGGAGGTGGGCTGCCGCGGCGCAAAGACTGCCGCCGCCCAGATCAACCCGGATATCGGCATTTCTGTGGACGTTACCCCGGACCACGCCTATCCTACCGATCTGGAGGGTGCAAACGAGGTCGGCGCGGGTGTGGGCGTGAAGCTGGGCGATCCCTCCGCCATGCTGGATGAATACCTGGTGGACGAAATGATCGCCTGCTGCGAGGAAAACCAGATCAAATACCAGCGGGATGTGATGGACCGCGGCGGCACGGACGCCGAATCCATCAACCTCTCCGGGGTGGGCGTGCGCGTGTGCGGCATTTCCATCGTGGACCGCTTCCCCCACAGCCAGTCCTCCATCATCTCCAAGGATGATGTGCGCGGCGGCGTGCAGCTGGTCGGTCTCTATACCAAGCGTGAATTCAATTTCGCCGAAGATTGATCCGGCGTATTGGAGATAAACAGACAGTTGAAAGGAGTTCCCATTATGAAGCGTATCCTTACCCTCATCCTGGCCCTGTGCCTGATGCTCAGCGCATTTGCACTGGCAGATGCATCCGATGCCTCCCTCGTCGTCGCCGTAGACGCCGATTACAACGGCCTGCATCCGGCAAACTGGTATACCACCGTTGAGCAGCGCCTCAACAGCCAGATTTACGATACCCTGCTGCGCAAGAACTACGAAGATCCCTCCGTGCTCGAGCCCCGCGTGGCCGAGAGCTGGACCGTCAGCGAAGACGGCACCTGCTACACCTTCAAGCTCCGCGACGATGTAACCTTCCACAACGGCGAGAAGCTCACCGCCGCCGATATCGAATTCACCTTCGAAACCTTCGCCGCTTCCGAGTATCAGGGCGCGGTCGTGGATGGCTACAGCCACTGCGTGATCGTGGATGATACCACCATCGAAGTTCACACCGTGAGCCCCTATGCTCCCTTCCTGGCTTCCCTGGACCAGATGTTCATCGCCAGCAAGAATTATTATGAGACCGCCGGCGAGGAAGCCTTCGCCCAGGCTCCCATCGGCTGCGGCCCCTACAAGTGGGCTTCCCACAATGAAGGCGATAAGGTCACCCTCGAGGCCTATGAAGGCTACTATCGCGGCCCCGCCTCCATCAAGACCGTCACCTTCAAGGTGATCTCCGATGTGTCCTCCATGGGCATCGGCCTGCGCACCGGCGAGCTGGATTTCGCTGAAGTCGAGCCCAGCATCCTCTCCACCCTGCAGAAGGCCGACGGCGTATCCATCGCCGAGGCAGACCAGACCACCTTCGGCTTCATCACCATGAATATCGAAAAGGAACCCTACAACAATGTAAAGTTCCGCCAGGCCGTCAACTATGCCATCGACCGCCAGTCCATCATCATCGCTGTGCTGGAAGGCGCCGCCACCGAGAACTCCAACCTGCTCACCCCCGACCGCATGGGCTGGTCCGAATCCCAGAAGCAGTATTCCTATGATCCCGAGATGGCCAAGGCCCTGATCGCCGAGTGCGGCATCACCACCCCCTATGATCTCGGCACCATGATCATCTCCGAGCAGTACAAGCTCATGGCCCAGGTCGTGCAGGCCAACCTCGAAGCCGTAGGCCTCACCTGCAAGATCGAGGTTATGGAAGCCAACGCCTACTATGAGCGCCTCATGGGCGGCGACTTCGGCCTCACCTGCCTGCAGATGTCCCTCGAGGGCGATACCCAGCAGGTCTCCCTGGCCCTGTGCCCCGAATACATCGGCATGGCCAACAATGCCCGCTACAACAATCCCGAGATCGCCGAGCTCTTCGCCACCGCCGTCATCACCGTTGACGATGCTGAGCGCGCAGCCATCTACGAGCAGATCTTCACCATCGTCCAGGAAGAGGCCGTATACGCCATCCTGTACAACCCCACCATGTTCTATGCTTACGACAGCAACCTCAAGCTGCACACCCTGCCGCTGGAGGGCCAGTACGATATCTACAACTTTGCATGGTAATAGGGGAAAGGTATTGGGGGCGCCGGGGGCTGAAAGCCCCCAGACCCCTGACCAAAGGGCAGGTCGCCCTCTGGAAACCCCAGAAAAAGGCACGCTTTGCGTGCCTTTAATTTTTTGATGCGGGAGAACCAAAAGGCTCCCCTGTGCAAGGGGAGCCGGCAATCGCTTGCGATTGACTGAGGGCTTGTTGCATTTCGCGATGGATGAGGCGTCGTAACCTCATCTCCTCTTGCAGGGGAGGCGGGCAGCGCCGGAGAGGCAGCTGTATGATGCACGAACCGCAGGGCGGGATGAAGGCATCCCGCCGTCCCTCTCTCCCCATTGACAGCCAAACTTCACCTTGATATAATAATATTATTACCAATATGAACAATAACGCCGTCGAAAAGGAGAAATATATGAGAGCGCTTCAGATGGAAGGCCCGGGCATTGTCCGTGAAGTCAATGTGCCCATCCCGGAAATCGCAGATGATGAAGTATTGATCCGCATTGCCTATTCCGGCATCTGCGCCACGGATTATGAAATCCTCAGCGGCGAAATGGGGCTGGTTAAGGAGGGCAAAATCAAATACCCGGTGCGTTTCGGCCATGAATACAGCGGCACGGTGGTGAAGGCGGGCAGCGCGGTAAAGAATTTCAAGCCCGGCGATCATGTGATCGGCGATGCGATCATCACCTGTGGCAAGTGTCCGGCTTGTCTGGAAAGGCGCTATGAGGACTGCACCACATTCAACTGTGTAGGCACGATGTACTGCTGGGACGGCTCCTTTGCCGAATATATGCACCTGCCGGAGCGCCATCTCTTCAAACTGCCGGACAGCCTGAGCCTAATGCAGTGCGCGCTGATCGAGCCCAGCTGCGTAGCTCTGGAGGGTTTGAAGCGCGGCGGCGATTTGAAGGATAAGACCGTGGCGATCATCGGCACGGGCGCAATCGGCATGACTGCCGTGGCCATGGCCAGCCATTTCAAGCCCGCGAAGATCATTCTGGTGGGCCGGACGGAGGGCAAGCTGGCGATTGGCCGGAAGCTGGGCGCGCAGGTTTTGGTGAACGCCCGTCAGGAGGATGCGCTGGAAGCCATACTGCGGGAGACCGGCGGACAGGGCGCGGATTTCGTGCTGGAGACCTCCGGCAATCTTGAAATGGTGAACAAATGCGTGCGCGCGCTGCGCTATGGCGGTGCGGTGGCCTACATCGGCTTCTACGATAATCCTGCCGACGGTTTTCCTATCGACATCGTGGTCTCAAACAAGATCACCGTATCCGGCGTGATGAGCGGCTTCGGCGTGCCTGCCGAGGTAATTCGCATCCTTGAAGAGGATAAAACCGATCTCACACCCATCATTTCCCATCTCATCACCATGGACGAGGCTCCCGAGGCCCTGCTCCACCCGGAAAAGCTCCCCGGCGACCGGATCAAAATTATGGTCAAGATCTGCGGAGAGGGAGATGTTTAAGGAACTCCGTCTCCTAAAACCCCTGCCGGGGGGAAATGATTTCCCCTGGCCCCGTCAGATAAAGGCACGCATTGCGTGCCTTTAAATTGATTTTTGCGAATCACGCCGCCCAATGACGCGATTCGCTTTTTGGCGTTTCCAAAGGGGATCATTCCCTTTACATCAATTTCTGCCCATTTATCCTGAGAACAAATTTCAAGCCCAGCTTTTCTGCGGCCTTGCGGCAGAGGATCATACGGCCGAGGAAGATTTCGAAGTAATCCGTCACGGAGCAGATCGTGGTATCGATCTCCAGCTCCAGGGAAAGCTCCATCTTTCCGGCGTCGATGTTCACGCCGGACTTCGTTACTGCGTAATTCACCCGGTCGTGGATATCGAAGGTGGCGAAATCCTGGTTGCGCACGCGGCTGCGGCGCACATCCGTCTTGTCTGCCAGAATCAGCGCGGCGGCCACGGCGTTCACGGGGAAAGCGGTGCTTTCATCATGGTTTCCAATGGCGGTGATGATGGTGGCGGTCTGCTCCGGGTCCGCGCCCATGTTGTCCAGCAGGCGGAAGGCCATGATCGCGCCGGACTGGGCATGGTCGATGCGGTTGACCACGTTTCCGATATCATGCAGGTAGCCCGCGATGCGCACCATTTCAATTTCTTCCGCGCTGGCATTCAGGGCGCTGAGTATCTTCGCGGCGGTCTCCGCCACGCAGCAGACGTGGGGGAAGCTGTGCTCGGTGAATCCCAGTGCGATCAGCGATTCATCCGCCTTGCGGATATAGGCCTGGATGGCCGGGTTTTTGCGTACCTGTTCGTAGGTGATAAACATAGTTCCTCCAAAAATTTTGTATGGTTTTGTTATGAGAACGGTGTGATAAATGCATCAAAAACTTATCACAGAAACATGATAAACCTGGTATAAGAATAGCATCCCTGTTGGAGAAAAACAAGGATGCTTTTGGAAATTAAATCATATCGCAGCCGCGCGTGGCCACCAGGTCCGCGCCGCTGCCGGCGATATCCGGACAGAGCACATCTCCGATTTTCACCGGCGCCTGCGCCGTGACCAAACGCAGGGCCTCCATCACGGCAAACATCTTTTCCTTGGCAACGGGAGCGGCGGTCTTTACCGATACCCGCTTCAGGCTGCCGCCCAAAACCGGCACGCTGGCGGTGACCACCCGCACCGGAGCGATGCATTCCTGTGCGGCATATTCCGCGCCGCGCTTGCAGCCATTGCCGCTGACGGATTTTACTGCGCCCGCCTCGATTTCGGCGCGGAGCACGCAGCCCACCGGGCAGCAGATGCAGGTAAGTTCCATCTGTTTCATGCTCACGCCTCCTCCATTTCAATGCGGATTGCGCCGCCTGCATTTTCCAGCAGCTCGCGCTTCAAGCTAAGGGTTTCCATTTCGC
Source organism: Clostridia bacterium (assembly GCA_017481065.1). The sequence goes on from JAFUPT010000152.1 coordinate 10,405, forward strand.
CGGGGGTCATAATTCTGCGCTTCACATGGGCGATGCGCTCCTCGCCGGAGTATACGCTCAGGTAGTGGTTTTCGGCCACTTTCCGCACGCGGAAGCGCAGGCTGATCTTCTCAGGAGCAGCGGAGAGCTCGATCCTCTGGGGTACCGCGCCCATGACGCCGCTTCCGGAGATCACATCGATCATCCTTTCGCCGCCGCGCTCGCCCTTCAGGTAGGCGGCTGCGGCCGCGCCCGCAGCTTCGGATTCCTCGGAAACATGGTCCACCAGATCATGCACATGCAGCACATTTCCGCAGGCGAACACGCCGGGAACGCTGGTTTCCAGGTTTTCCCTTACAACCGGGCCGCTGGTGGCCGGGTCGATTTCCACGCCCGCCAGCTCGCTCAGCTCGTTTTCCGGGAGCAGGCCCACGGAGAGCAGCAGCGTATCGCAGGGGATTTCCTCCTCGGTGCCGGGGATGGGGCGGCGGTTTGCATCCACCTCCGCCAGCACCACGGCCTCCACCCGCTTCTTGCCGCGGATTTCCACCACCGTGTGGCTCAGCTTCAGCGGAATGCCGAAATCATCCAGGCACTGCGCAATATTCCTGCGCAGGCCGCTGGAATAGGGCATGAGTTCCGCCACGGCGTGCACCTTCGCGCCCTCCAGGGTGAGGCGGCGCGCCATGATCAGGCCGATATCGCCGGAGCCGAGGATCACGACTTCCTTGCCCGGCATCCTGCCCTCGATGTTGATCAGTTTCTGCGCGGTTCCCGCGGAATATACGCCTGCGGGGCGGACTCCGGGGATGTTCAGCGCGCCCCGGGGCCGCTCCCGGCAACCCATGGCGAGGATCACCGCGCCTGCCTGCATCTGCACAAGGCCGCATTCACGGCCGGTGATGGTGAGCACGCGGTCAGGGCTTAAGTCGATCACCATCGCGCCCGTCATGCAGGGGATGCCGAGCTCCACGGCCTGATCGATCCAGCGCTGGGCGTATTCCGGACCGGTGAGCTCCTCCTTGAAGCGGTGCAGGCCGAAGCCGTTGTGGATACACTGGTTCAAAATGCCGCCCAGCACATTCTCGCGTTCGAGGATCAGGATATCGTCGATGCCCTGTTTTTTCGCGGCAACCGCTGCGGCGAGGCCCGCCGGGCCGCCGCCGATGATGACCAGATCATGCTTCTGCAGCCTGCTCGCCTCCTTCCATTTCGGAACCCGCGCCGCACTTGGTGACGGCGAAATCTTCGCCCAGCTCCCGGCGCAGCAGCTCCATCACCCTTGCTGAGCAGAAGCCCGCCTGGCAGCGGCCCATGCCCGCGCGGGTGCGGCGCTTTACCGCATCCAGGCTCCGCGCGCCCAGGGGACGGCGGATGGCGTCCAAAATTTCGCCCTCGCTCACCTGCTCGCAGCGGCACACGATTGCGCCGTAGGCAGGGTTTTCCTTTACCAGCGCCTGGCGCGCCTCGAAATCCATCTCCCGGGGGCGAATAACCCGGCGGATAGGGTTGAAATTGCGCTTTTCGTCCGCGCCCAGCTGCGCGGCGATTTCCCCGGCGAGGTATGCGCCGATGGCGGGTGCGGCGGTGAGGCCGGGAGATTCGACGCCGGCGGCCTCGAAGTAGCCGGGAACGGGATTGCCGATGCAGAAATCATGGTGATCGCCGTCCAAATGGGCGCGCAGGCCGGAGAAGGAGGTGATCACCTGCCGGAAGGGCACGCCGGGAACGCTCAGCTTGGCGGTTTCCGCAGCCTTGGAGAGCCCTTCTGCGGTGGTGCAGGTGGCTTCGCGGTCATCAATGTCCTCGGCAGTGGGGCCGATCATAAGGTTTCCATGGGCGGTAGGGGTGACCAGCACGCCCTTGCCCAGTTTGCCGGGGGCCTGGAAGATGGTGGCGGATACGAGATTGCCCGCCTTGTGGTCCAGCAGCTGGTATTCGCCGCGGCGGGGAACGATGCGCAGCTGATCTTCGCAGACCTGGTTGTGCAGCACATCGCTGTACAGGCCCGCGCAGTTCACGATGACCTTTGCCTCGAAATTGCCCTTGTCCGTCTCGGCAGTCCAGCTGTTTCCAGCGGGAGAAATCTTCCGGACGGCGGTGTTCAGGAAAAATTCCACGCCGTTTACGCAGGCATTTTCCGCGAAGGCCTGGGTCATTTCAAAGGGGCACACGATGCCTGCGGTGGGGGCATGCAGCGCCGCAGGGATATCCTTCGAGAGGGCGGGCTCCATTGCCCGGGCCTCGTCGCCGGAGATGATTCTGAGATCCGGCACGCCGTTGGCGTCGCCGCGCTGCTTGAGTGCCTCGAGCTTGGGAATGTCCTCCTCCGAGAGGGCCACAACCAGCGAACCGTTGCGCTTGAAGGGGATGTCCAGCTCTTGCGCGAGCCGGCCCATCATTTCGCAGCCTGCGACATTGAAGCGCGCCTTGAGCGTGCCGGTTTCGGCGTCAAAGCCCGCATGGATGATGGCGCTGTTGGCCTTCGAGGTGCCCGCGCCCACATCTTCTTCCTTTTCCAGCACGGCAATTTTGAGCGCATAGCGGCTCAGCTCCCGCGCCACGGCGCAGCCAACTACGCCGCCGCCGATGATCAATACATCCAACATAATCCCACTCCCCCGATTGGAACAACGAAATCTTCTTCACGTTCCATGATACCACAAATTATATCAGAGAAATCGGGTATCTTCCACCAAATATGCGGCGCTTTTGTTATGAACAGAGTTAACATAAGTGAACAAAACGGGCTGAAAAAGGGCGAAAAGTGCTGAAATAAATTTTAGATGAAAAATGAGTTAATGATGCTTAACAAATGGCGGAATTTGTCATCCGTTGGACGAGATTATGACATTGCGCTGCCCGCTATGGCATGTGCCGCCCGCATCATGTATAATAAAATCAGGCTTTTATCCCTGTAACTTGGAGGAAACCATGAAACGCAGGTTTTTATCGATATTTTGCATACTGCTGATGCTGGCTTCGGCTTCGGCGGAGGTCACGCCCGCGCCCACGCTGCCCAGCGGGGAGCTGGATTTGCTGGCGGTGGACCACAAGCTCTATGAACTGGGCTATCGGGACAGCGCATGCACCGGCGAGATGACGGATGTGGTGATCCGGGCGCTGAAGAACTTCCAGACTGTGAACGGCCTGGAGGTGACCGGCGAGCCGGACGAGGGCACCGTGAGCCTGCTGATGAGCGGCAGCGGCATGAGCCAGGCGGACTACCTGAACCGGATTTCCATGGAGTATGCCCAGCGGGAGCTGCTCTCCAACGGCTCCTACGGCGACGGCGTGCGGGAATTGCAGCAGGCGCTCAAGGACCTCGGCTACTTTGCCGGGGAGTGCGACGGCGCATACGGCCGGGCCACCGAGGAGGCGGTGTACCGCTTCCAGATGGCCAATGGCTTAAAGGAGACCGGCGTGGCGGACAGATCGCTTTACCTGCGCATCTACGGCGGCGAGCCCATCTCCTGGGAGGATTTCCTTGAGGAGAGCTGCGCTTCCGCAGGGGAGAGCGGCGCGCATGTGCGGCGCATCCAGATGCTGCTGAAAAATAAAAACCACTTCAAGGGCGCGTGCACCGGCCGCTATGGCGAGGGCACCCAGCAGGCCGTGAAGCGCTTCCAGGCCGCCAACGATCTGGAGGCCAGCGGCGATGTGGATATGGAAACCTGCCGCCTGCTCTTTGCGGATATGAAGGCCATGCGCAGCGATGCGGAGGCCATACGCCGCGGCGAGATGGGCAGCGAGGTTGCCGAGCTTCACCAGGCGCTCTCCAGCCTGGGCTATCCCTCCTCCGATGCATTCAACATGCAGACGGAGCTTGCCGTGATGCAGTTTCAGCTGGTGAATGAGATCAGCATTACCGGCATTGCGGATGCGACCACGCTGGCGCGGATTGCCCATCCCAGCGTGCGGGGCATGGATAGCTTTGATGTGGAGCAGCATGGCGTGGAGATCGGCGAGAATACGCTGGTGCAGGCTGCACGGCAGGCGGCTTCCGTGCTGGGACAGGCCGGCATGTTTGAAAGCGGCTTTAATTTCGTGAGCTATGTATACCTCAAGTGCGGCCAGCCGCTGGTGGCCCAGGAGCAGCTGCGGGTGGATATGATCACCGACCGGGAGGCGATTGAAGCCGGGCAGATCATATTCATCGAGGCTGGCGGCGAGGAAATCTGCGGCATTGCCACGGCGGACGGCGCGGTGATTTATGCCGACCAGACTGGATATGTGGTGATGCGCTATCTGGACATGATGAATGTGGAGAGCATCTTCGGCTGCGGCACGGGGGCGGATGCATGAGCGCCCTGCTCAGGCCGGGGGAGAGGCTGGATGATTTGCAGGCCGGCGGATTTTTCCTGATCCAGCGGCCGGGAACCTTCTGCCTGAATACGGATTCCGTGCTGCTGGCGGATTTTGCCGCGCCCCGGAAGCGGGATAAGGCGGTGGATCTCGGCAGCGGAAACGGCGCGGTGGCCATACTGATGGCGGCGCACCAGCGGGAATTGCAGGTGGATTCGGTGGAAATCCAGCCGGAGATGGCGGATATGGCCGCCCGGAGCGCCGAATACAACCAAATCACAGGCCGCATGCGGGTGCATTGCATGGACATGCGGGATGCATGGAAGGAGATCGGGCGCCAGGGGAGCAGCCTGGTGGTTTGCAACCCTCCCTACGGGGCGAAGGGCAAGACCCTGCTGAACGAGAATGCCCCGGAGCGCATCGCCCGGCATGAGGATAATCTCGGCCCGGAGGATGTGGCGAGGTCGGCGGAGAGGCTGCTGAAGTACGGCGGCCGCTTCTGCGTGGTCTACCCGGCCCAGCGCGCGCTGGAGATGATGCAGGCCATGGAGAAGTGCGGCCTCGCTCCCAAGCGCATCCGCACCGTGCACAGCCTGCCGGACAGGGCGCCGAAGCTGATGCTGATCGAGGCGATCAAGGGCGGGGGACAGGGGCTCAACTGGCTGCCGCCGCTCGTGCTCTACGATGCGCCAGGCCAGCCCAGCGCCGAGTACCGCAGGATATATACTCTGGAATTAACTTGACGCATTGCCAGAATCCGCATAAAATTATGACGAAAGAACCGCTGGGGGCGCCGAAAGGCTGAGATGTGCGCAATGGCACGGTCCCTTGGAACCTGATGTATAAGGGCAAAATGCTGATTATACAAGGGTTCAGGCGGCTAAGAATATCAATTACACAGTGTTCTACTAAATGTAGAATACTGTGTTTTTTGGAGGTGCGACAGATGAAAAGAAAAATGATGCAAAGCAATACGAATATGCCCTTGCGGGAGGCCTGCAAAAACTGTATTCTAACAAAAAATAGACACGGAATCCGGCGTTATTCCTTGACACCAAAGCGGCAAAAAGCCTATAATTGCTATTGGTGATTCGATATTATACAGATTGAAGAGGATGATTATGGGAAACAGAGGAAAGAATGATTCCGAACGTCTGCTGCAGCAGCTGTATTTCCGGCTGATGCCGGTGCAGGTGATCACCCTGTTTATTAATACCATCAACGCCTTCATTGACAGCCTGATCACCAGCCGCTATCTGGGCACCGAGGCCATGGCTGCAATCGGATTGTTTGCGCCGGTTTCGGCCCTGATGGGCATGGCCTATGTGCTGATTTCGGGCGTACAGGTGCTCTGCTCCAACCATCTGGGCAGGGGTGATACCGGAAAGGTATCATCGCTGTTTTCCACCTGCCTGGTTGTGCTGGGAGGCGCAGGCATACTGATTGGCGCACTGTGCTTTGCCTTCAGGGCACAGCTGGCCGCCTTCCTGGGTGCTGCGGGCAATGCCGCGCCCCTGCTGGAGGATTACATCGCCGGCTGCTCCATCGGTATCGTGGCCCAGGTGCTTTCCGGCCTGCTGATGTCCATACTGCCGCTGAACAATGATTCCCGCATGTCCATGGCGGGCACCGTTGTGATGATCGTTACCAATGTATCCCTGGACCTGGTGTTTGCCATCTGCACGGATATGGGCACCCTGGGCATGGGCCTGGCCACATCCATCAGCTATCTGCTGTCCGCAGGCCTGCTGATGTCCAGCTTCCTGAAAAAGAACAAACTGGTGCGCTTCAGCTTCAGGAGCCTGAGATTTGGCGATATGCCCTCTGCGGCAAGGCTGGGCATGCCTTCGCTGCTGTTCAATGCCGGCTGCACGGTAAAATCCTTTGTGCTCAATCAGGTGCTGCTGTCCACGGGCAGCATTGCCGCCATTGCTGCGATGTCGGTTCTGAACAACATTTGCAGCATACTGGGCGCAATTCCCTGCGGATCGGCCAAGGTTGCCATCATACTGGGCGGCATCTATTACGGCGAGGAAGACCGGCGCAACATGTGTACGCTGCTGAAGACTGCGCTTGCGATCACTGCATCGTTGTCCATCGTGGTTACCGCAGCGCTGATGCTGGGCAGCTCTGCCGTTTCCAGCCTGTTCTATGCACCCCACACCGAGGCATGGATCATCACCCGCAGAATGCTGATGATCTTCCCCAGCTTCCTGGTATTCAATTCCATTTACGGCATATTCACCAATCTGTACCAGTGCCAGGGGCAGGTGGGCTTTGTCAACGTGATGTCATTTGCGGAAAACATCCTCATTGCCCTGCTTTCCGCACTGGGCGTGGGCGTACTCGGCTCGGATGCCGTGTGGCTGGCCTTCCCCCTGAGCGAAATTCTGTGCGTGCTGGCCATCGCCGCATCGGTGTTCATCCGGCATGGGGGCGTCACCTTCACCGCCCAGGATTGGCTGAAGCTGGCTCCGGATTTCGGCGTGGACGAACAGGACCGCATCGATATTTCCGTCACCTCCATGGACAGCGTAATACAGATATCCGAGCAGATCGTTGCCTTCTGCAATGCCAAGGGCCTGGATAGAAAAACCTGCATGCTGTCGGGCCTGAGCGTGGAGGAGATGGCCGGCAACATCGTCCGGCACGGCTTCAAGGGACAGCACAGGCCGGTGATCGATATCCGCGTGATCTATAAAAACGGCGGCGTCACCATCCGCCTGAGGGACAACTGCCGGGCCTTCGATCCTCTGGCCTACACCCAGCAGTTCGTTTCGGATGATCCCGCCGCGAACATCGGCATACGCATGATTTGCGGCCTGGCCCGGGATGTTGTGTATCTGAACAACATCGGCATGAATGTATTGCTGGTCAAGGTATAAAAACGGATTCATCAAGGCAGCAACGAAATAACGGCAGCGCGGCGCATCCGCACCGTGCACAGCCTGCCGGACAGGGCGCCGAAGCTGATGCTGATCGAGGCGGTCAAGGGCGGGGGACAGGGGCTCAACTGGCTGCCGCCGCTCGTGCTCTACGATGCGCCAGGCCAGCCCAGCGCCGAGTACCGCAGGATATATAATCTGGAATTAACTTGACACATTGCCATAATCCGCATAAAATTATGGCGAAAGAACCGCTGGGGGCGTCGAAAGACTGAGATGAACGGATTCCGTTCGGTCCCTTGGAACCTGATGTGGGTAATCCCACCGTAGGGAAGCGAACGCTGGAATCTAATCCGGATAGATGAAAGCATCCGTTTCCCGCCTGGCTGTGAAAGCAGCCAGGCGGGTTTCATTATGCGGCAAAACGAAGGGAGAATGAAAGATGAAGAAATTCCTTGTTCTGCTGATGACGATTGCACTTTGCTTTGCGGCCTGCATCCCGGCGCTTGCCGAGGAGGCGGCGGATTCCTCCGCACTGATGACTTCCAGCATCATCGCCGTGGCGGTATTGCTGGTGCTGATGGCCGTGGGCGTGTGGTTCTCGGCAAAGCGGGTGAAATGGAATGCGGCGATGATCGCGAAGGCTGCGCTCTGCGTGGCGCTGGCTTACATCCTGAACATGATCACGCTCTACCGCATGCCCATGGGCGGCTCCATTACCCTGGTGGCCATGCTGCCGCTGGTGCTCTTTACCGTGGCCTTCGGGCCGCTGGAGGGCTTGCTGGCGGGCTGCGTGTTCGGCCTGCTGGATTTGCTGATCAATCCCTATGTGATCCATCCCATCCAGATGCTGGTGGATTATCCGATGGCATACGGCGCGGTGGCGCTGGCTTACGCGGGCTGGAAGCTGCCGGTAAATAAGAAGCTGAAGCTGCCGCTGGCCGTGCTCTTCGGCTACTTTGGAAGGTATGTGATGGCAGTGCTCTCCGGCGTGGTGTTCTTCGCGGAATATGCGGGCGAGCAGGGCGCGCTGGTGTATTCGCTGGTTTACAACATCAGCTATCTGGGCATCGAGGCGCTCGTGTGCTTTGCCGTGACGCTGATCCCCGGCATGCACCGCCTGCCGGAGCTGATGCGGAAGGGAAGGTAAGAAAAAATACCTCATCCGCCGCAGGCAACCCCGCTTGCCATCGAGGGAAGGCATGGTTCCTACCCGGGAGGCGGCATAAAAAGGAAGCTCCACAGTTCACATGAACTGTGGAGCTTTTTGTAGCTGCGGGCCCGCCGCTTATTTGGAAAACTTGCGCTGAATGAACTTCACGCATTCCACGATCGGGATGACCAGCGCGCCGATGGCGATGGCGACCACGAATTCCACGAGGGATACGCTGGTGAACTCAAAGGCCCTGGCCAGGAAGGGAACTTCGCAGACCAGTGCGGTGGCGATCAGGGAGAACACGCCGGCGATCCACAGAACTTTATTGTGGCTGCCCAGACGGAAGATGGAGCCGCGCTGGGAGCGCATATTGAAGCTGTGGAAGATTTCCGCCATGGACATGGTGAGGAAGGCCATGGTGGTGCCGTGGGCGCTGTTGGTGATGGCCCAGTTGCCGGTCTCCATGAAGTGGCCGAGGAAATAGGAGAGCAGAACCAGCACGGAAACCATCAGGCCCTGGTAGGCGATATCAAAGCCCATGCCGCCGGCGAAGATGCCCGCCTTGGCGCTGCGGGGCTTGCGGCGCATGATGTCCGGCTCGGCCTTTTCCATGCCGAGGGCCAGCGCCGGGAAGCAGTCGGTTACGAGGTTGATCCACAGCAGGTGCACCGGCTGCAGGATGGTGAAGCCCATGAGGGTGGCCACGAAGATGGAGATGACCTCGCTCATGTTGGAGCCCAGCAGGAACTGGATGGCCTTGCGGATGTTATCGTAGATGCGGCGGCCTTCCTCCACTGCGCCCACGATGGTGGCGAAGTTATCATCGGCCAGAACCATGTCGGTCACGTTCTTGGTGACGTCGGTGCCGGTGATGCCCATGCCAACGCCGATATCGGCGGACTTGATGGAGGGGGCGTCGTTTACGCCGTCGCCGGTCATGGCGGTGACATAGCCTGCGCCGCGCCAAGCGTTTACGATGCGGGTCTTGTGCTCGGGCTGCACGCGGGCGTATACGGCGATATTCTTAAATTCCTTGGCGAATTCTTCATCTCTCATTTCGTTGAGCTGCATGCC